>JACCSV010000071.1 GCA_013812805.1 Sphingomonas sp.
TGATGCTGGAGATCGGCAGGGCGGAACGCGCGCTGTCGAAGGTCAGGGAAAGCCTGTCGAGCCTGACTCGGCTGATCAGCTATTTGCTGTTCGCGCTGCCCACATACGATCCGGCCGAGGTCTCCCACCTCAAGACCGTGGCTCGGGACGTCACTTCACTGACCGACATGGCCGCGTTCATGAGCTCGAACATCACCTTCCTGCTCGACGCTTCGCTGGGCCTGATCAACATCCAGCAGAATGCGATCATCAAGATCTTTTCGGTCGCCGCCGTAATCTTCCTGCCGCCGACTCTGGTCGGGACCGTCTACGGGATGAACTTCGACCATATGCCGGAACTGGGATGGCTGCTCGGCTATCCTTTCGCACTGGCGATGATGGTGCTGTCCGCAATCCTCCCGTACCTTTGGTTCAAGAAGAAGGGATGGCTTTAAGGCGCGCGGCTGCCTAGCGCGCTTCCCCGCTTCGGTCGGCGCGGAATAGCAGGACGGTGCCTTCGGAGCGGGCGCCGAGCAGGTCGGCGACGAACCGCGCGAGGTCGGCATGGCGGAAGGGTTTGGCCAGCCGCGGGATCGAGGCCCCAGGTCCCTCGGCGATCGTCGAATAGCCGGTGATCAGCATCACCCGCAACCCAGGGGACAGCGATCGCACCGCCTGGATTAACTCGACCCCATTCATTCCCGGCATCAGGTAATCGCTGATCAGAAGGTCGGGAGCGGCTCCATCGCGGACCAGCCGCAACGCTTCCGCGCCGGAGGTCGCCTCGATGACGTCGTATCCGATGTCGGACAGCATGTCCGCGGTGCCGACCCTGACCAGTTCTTCGTCATCGACGAGCAGGATGGTTGCGCGTTGTGCCGCGGGGATGACGGGTCCGGTGTCGACTTCGCCGGCTGAAGCTGCCTCAGTTGCGACCGGCAGCCAAATGTCAGCAGTCGTTCCGCCGCCCGGACTGCTTCGCAACTTGAGCGTTCCGCCAAGCTGGGCGGCAAGGCCGTGGACCATCGAAAGCCCGAGACCGGTGCCCTTGCCGACGCCCTTGGTCGAGAAAAACGGCTCGATCGCGCGAGCGAGCACGGCCGGGTCCATGCCGGTCCCCTCGTCCGTTACCGAGATCAGGACATAGTCACCCGCAGCCATCGTGTCAGACGGCTCGACCGACTGGGCTTCGGCCGCAATCAGCAATTTGCCGCCCCTCGGCATCGCATCGCGGGCGTTGATGGCGAGGTTGAGTATGGCGAGCTCCAGCTGGTTGGGGTCGACCCGAGCCGGCGGCAGGTCAGGCGAGTGCGTGATGCGCACGTCGATCGACGGGTCCAGCGAACGCCGGATCAGGTCGGTCATGCCATCGAGCAGCGATCCGATGTCGACCGAGCGCGGGCGCAAGTCCTGCCGCCGGGCGAATGCGAGCAGCCGCTGGACCAGGGTCGCTGCTCGGCTCGCCGCCTGCAGGCTGGCATCGATCAGACGCTCGGAGCCGTCGCCCGGCGCAAGCCGGCGCCGCATCAGGTCGAGGTTGCCGATCACCGGCGTCAGGAGGTTGTTGAAGTCGTGAGCAACACCACCGGTCAGCTGGCCAAGGGTTTCGAGCTTTTGCGCTTCGTGCAGCTGGGCAAGCGCCAGCTCATGCTCGCGGGTACGCTCTTCGACCCGCGCCTCCAGTGTCTCGTTCGCGACCCTGAGCCGCTCCTCGCTGTCCTGCAGTGCCTTGAGCCGGGCGCGGGCATCATATTGACGGCCACGGGCACGAAGCGCGGAGCGGGCGAGGCTGACCAGGGTTGTTGGGTGAAAGGGGCGTTCGAGGAAGGTGACGTTGCCGAGGGTATCGAGGAGGCGCCCGGCGCTGGGGTTGCGCTCGAGCCCGCCGCCCTTGTGAGTGATGAGCACGAACGGCAGGTCGGACCATTCCGGCTGGCTGTCGATCCAGGCCGCGATGCCGCGGAGGTCCGAGCGGAGCAATGCTTCCTCGGTGACCAGCACGAAACCGACATCGTCGCCCAGCTCGCCGATCAGGCAGTCGAGATCGGGACAGATCAGTGCCGAAATCCGCGACTCGCCGAGCATCCCGGCGGCGATCGCCGCGTCGCGCCCGACCGGTGCAAGGACCAGAGCGGTCTCGATGCGGCCCGCCTGGCTCACGCTTTGTGCAAGTCCATTAAAGCGTTGTCGCCGCCAATCAGCTCCGGAACTCCACGAAGCACACCCTGGAAGTTGGTGAGTGGCTCGCCAACCTTGATCCCGGTCGAGCCGATTCGATATTCGCGGATCGTGTCCTCGTGGGCGCTGGTGCGTTTTTTGATCACAGAGATGGCGCGACGGACTCGCCCAACAGCCTCAAAGTAACGCAGCAAGATCACCGTGTCGGCGAGGTAGGTGACGTCGACCGGCGCCTGCATGTCGCCGACGAGCCCGTGCTGGGCGACGGTGAGGAAAGTGCTCGCGCCCTGGCGGTTCAGAAACTGCAGCAGTCGTGCATGTGGAGGACCAGCTGCTTCTCCTCCGGCATTGCCGCCTGGTAGCCGTTGAGGCTGTCGATGATGACGGTGCGTGCGGACTTCTGCTCAATGCAGGCGCGAACACGCTGCGCGAACTCGCCGGGGGCGAGCTCGGCAGCATCCACCTGCTCGATGATGAGGCTGCCGCTATCCTGCATCGCTGCAAGATCGATCCCGAGTCCCTTGGCGCGTTCGAACAGCAGCCCGAGTTCCTCGTCGAAGACGAACATGGCCGCGCATTCGCCGCGGGCAATCGCCTGCACCGCGAAGGTCAAAGTCAGCAGCGACTTGCCGGTGCCGGCGGGGCCCAGAATGAGGGTGCTGGACCCGCGTTCCACACCGCCGCCGAGCAGTTTGTTGAGCTCGGCGGAGGCGCTGGGCAGCGCCTCGCGCTTGAACTCGGTCTTGTGCTCGGCCGAGACGAGGCGCGGGAAGACCTGAACGCCGCCGGTCTTGATCACCATATCGTGGAAGCCGCCGCGGAAGTTCTGGCCGCGATACTTGATGACCCGCATTCGGCGCCGCTCGGCGCCATAGTCGGGGGCGAGCTCCTCCAGGCGGATCACGCCGTGAGCGATGCTGTGAACGGTCTTGTCGTGCATTTCGGTCGTGAGGTCGTCGAGCATCACCACGGTGGCGCCGGTGCGTGAGAAATAATGCTTCAGCGCCAGAACCTGCCGCCGGTAGCGAAGCGAGCTTTGCGCGAGCAGGCGGATTTCCGAGAGGCTGTCGACGACAACCCGCTGCGGCTTGTGCGCCTCCATGGCTTCGAAGATGCGCTTGGTGGTTTCACCAAGCTCTAGGTCCGAGGAATAGAGCAGGCTCTGCTGCTGGTCCTCGTCGAGCAGGGTTTCGGGCGGGGTCAGTTCGTAAATCCGGTTGGGCTCGTCGAAGCCCCAGCCGTGCGAAGCAGCCCCTTCCCGCAGCTCCTCGTCGGTTTCGGACATGGTAATGTAGAGCCCACGCTCGCCCGCAGCGGCGCCGGCCAGCAGGAACTGCGTGGCGATGGTCGTCTTGCCGGTTCCTGGGCTGCCTTCGAGAAGGTAGACGCGAGCTCGCCTGAGGCCGCCGGCGAGGATGTCGTCAAGTCCTTGAACGCCGGTCTTGGCTTTGGTGGATGTCGCCGTTGCTTCCATCAGCTTGCAGTCGCCGCCTTAATTTGTGCGTGGGGTTAACCTAAGCTTGGACGAGCGCCCCCAGTGCAACGCCGGTCGCTCGGGAACGGTTGCATTGTCTGCGGCACGACTATCTGATCCGCGGCGCCGGTTGTACGGTAGCGGTCGGGCCGATCACGTAGGGCCAGCCGCCGCGCCACTCGATGCGGTCGATCAGCATCACGCGGCGGGTGTTCACGTCGTCGCTTGCTTTCTCACGCGGGCGGCGGGTGTCCACAGCGTGGTACACAATCCAGTCCTGGCCGGACGCATCGCTGACGATCGAATTGTGCCCGGGCGCGAACCAGTGTCCGGCCTTTCCGAGGATGATGCTGTGAGGCGTGCCGTTGGCCTGCTCCAGCGTTTCGAACGGGCCCGTCGCGCTTCGCGAGCGAGCGACCAAGACGGCGTAGTTCGCCCTGGGCCCGCAGCAATTGTCGCCCGAGTAGAACATGTAATAAAAATCGCCGCGGCGGATCACCCAGGGGCCTTCGACCAGCACCGGGAAGGCGTCTTTCTTCGCGTTCGGCCAGACCAGGTCCTTCGGGGCACTCCCGGGTGCGAAGGAGATGTTGTCGGAACCCAGCTCCTGCACGCGGATCGGCTCGAAGCCCGAGCCCCAGTAATACAGCCGTTTCCCGGTTGCCGGATCGTCGAACACCATCGGGTCGATGTTGACGAAGCCTTCTCCGCATTTGAGCGGCCGGCCCATGTCGACGAACGGGCCTGCAGGCGAGCTTGCGGTAGCGATGGCGAGGCACAGGCCCTGCTTGTCGTCCTTCAGCGCCGCATCGGGCTTGGCGGAATAATAGAGGATGTAGCGCTGCCCGTCGGCAAGCACGTGGGGCGCAAAGAATTCCCAAGTCTGCGACGCCCACGCCGGCTTGGTCGGCAAGACCTCGCCCATATATTCCCAGCGGACGAGATCGCGCGATCGCGCCGCCTGCATGTTGATCCTCTTACCGTCGCGCTCGGTCTGGGTGGCATAGGCATAAAAGAAGCCATCGCTCGCGCGGATCACCGTCGGGTCGGGAAAGTCCGCGTCGAGCACGGGATTGGCGTACGTTGCCGGGGCTGTCGCCAGCGGAGCCGCGCAGGCCGAAAGCGAAGCGGCAGCGAATAGAAGGATCAGGGCGCGCATCGGTGAAGCTTACGGCGAAGATGCCGCGCTTGAAAGGCACTTGGCTCCGACTTTCGACGTGCTAGGCTAGAGCAACCCATCTAAGAGGAGGCGCTTGTGGCATTGCGCGCTGTGTTGACGAAATTTGCTGCGGTCGCGGGCTTGCTTTGCATCGGCGCGGCGCAACCCGCCGAACCGTCGTTCGTTCCCGTCCACCGCGACAATTTTCCCGACCCGTTCGTGATCGAGCACAAGGGCGAGTTCATCGCTTACGCGACCAACGCCGGCATCAACCTGCCGATGCTGACCTCGCGCGATCTCGTCAACTGGGCGCCCGTGATCGACCCCGCCAAGCCGGGCAACGACAAAAGGCGCGACGGGCTGCCGCAGCTCGGCGCTTGGGCCAAGGAGGGGTTCACCTGGGCGCCCGAAGTGTTCCAGATCAATGGCCGCTGGATGCTGTACTATACCGCCAGCAGCCGCCAGCTCGACATGCAGTGCCTTGGGGTTGCCGTCGCCGAGGATCCAAAGGGGCCGTTCCGCGACCCGCTGGCGCAGCCGCTGATCTGTCAGAGGAAGCTTGGCGGAACGATCGACGCCAATGTTTTCCGCGACGCCGACGCCAGGCTGTACCTCTATTACAAGAATGACGGGAACCGCATTCGCGCCGCAACGGCGATCTGGGGGCAGCAGCTGGCTGCCGATGGACTGTCGGTGATCGGCGAACCGGTGCAGCTGGTCGACGATCGAGCGCGGTGGAAAGACCGCGTCGTCGAGGCGCCGACGATGGTTCGCTCGCCTGGTGGCTACCAGATGTTCTATTCCGCCGGCTTCTTTGGGTGGAATCCCGACGAGGGCGGCCTGTCGCCATATTCGATGGGCTACGCCAACTGCCGTGGCCCGCTTGGTCCGTGCGTGGATTCGCCAGACAGCCCGATCCTGCACAGCTTCAAGGATCGCGAGGCGGGCTGCATCAGCGGTCCCGGTCACCAGAGCATTTTCGAGGCGCGCGGGCGCACCTTCCTGAGCTTCCACGCGTGGGCGGCGACGCCCGCGTGCCGCAAGCTCGAGGATGAACGCTATTTCTATATCGCGCCGCTGTTTTGGAAGGATGGCAAGCCGCAGATCGGGCCGAGCCTGCGGCCCCAGGGCGGGGGTGAACGGGGTTAAAGCGGGTCGCGCTGATCCCTGCGCACTGAAGTTTGCGGATTGGAAGAAGGGCGGCCAGTTGGCCGCCCTTTTACATTCGGGGAAGAGCAGCGCACTGCGCCGCTCTTTCCGTGTGTGGCTGCCTTAACCGCGTTCTGGAGCTGGGGGCGGCGGTGGCGGCGGCGGCGGAAGCGGCTGCTCCATCATCGGCGGCGGTGGCGGCGGCACGTAAGCCGGCGGAGGCGGCGGTGGAAGCACGACCGGAGGCGGCGGTGCAGGCCTCCCGCCACCGCCCAATCGCGCACGAATCCCGAGCGAGAAGGTGGTCTCCTCAAATCTCAGGAAGCGTATGAATTCTTCCCGCGGCAGGCCGCCCCGAGCAGAGCTGAAGCGCGACTTGAACGGGTTCTCGAGAATGTTCGTCCAGTCGAAAAAGACGGTGAAGTTGTCAGTGAGCGTGTAGCTGGTCGACAAGTCCAGCCGTCCAGCAGGATCAGCCTCCTGGATGTAGATATCGCGTCCGGGATCGTCAGGATTGTCGGCCGGACCTCGGAAGTCCCGGTTTTCAAGATATTTGCCGCGCTTATTGAAAGACAGGCGAGCTGACAGTCCGCCACCCTCGTACATGCCGACGAGGTTGTAGGTGTGCTTCGACACGCCGAGAAGACGTACATTCTCAAAGTCGTCTTCGATGGGGTTCAAGACCTCTGTCTTGGCGTCGAGATAGGTGTAGTTCGCCTGCGCGCCAAAGTTGCGCAGGAACGAAGGTATCCATTCCCAATCGAAGAAGGTGGAAATTTGCGCCTCGACGCCGTCGATCCGCCCCTCCCGCGTGTTCACCGGGCCCGTCACCCGCACCGGCCCGGTCTCCGGAGTGTCAAAGTCGACGGTGGAGTTCTGGATGAAGCCATCGAGGTCGCGGCGGAAAACCGCGAGCGCCGCCAATCCGGTCCTGGAGAAATAATATTCGAGCGAGGCGTCATAGTTGTTGGAATCAAACGGCCGCAGGAACGGGTTGCCGCCGCCGCCGGTGCGCCTGCCGCCCTCGAGCGGGTCCGGCGGCCCCAGCGTCGCCGACGGATTGAGCTGCTCGAAGGTCGGCCGGGTGCGGGTTTGCGTGGCCGACAGGCGCAGTTGCAGATTGTCCATTGCCCGCCAGCGGACGCTCGCGTTGGGCAGCACGTCTGTAAATTTATTGCCAACTGAAACCGGGGTCAGCACGCCTTCGACGTTCGACGTGCCGGTAACGCTGGTGTCCGTCCGCGCAACACGAACACCGACCACGCCGTCGACAGTGTCGCCGAACGCGAAGTTCAACTGTGTGTAGCCGGCGATAGTCTTCTCGTTGGCATCGTAAATCGATGTGGGGTTCGGCTCGACGTCCTCCAGGGTGAAGCCGACAAAGGCCCGCAACGCCTCACGGTTTTCGCGGATGCTCCCGTAGGTCGGCGACAGGAACGAGTTGAAGCCCGACTGCACGTCCGTCCCCTGGAAACCCGGTGGGGTCAATTCGAAGTCGAGAGGCAGAGCGGTGGCGAGAATGTTCTGTCCGCGGAAGCCGGCGAAACGGTTGCCGAACTCGCGGTGCGCGTCGCGGTCGGTGTACCGAACACCAGCCTGGATGCTGCGCGCAAAGGATAAATCGCCCATGTCATACTCGGCGTCCAGGCGAGCCTGATAGTCGTCGCCTTCAGACCTTTGCTTTTCCTCGTACAGCCCGTCGAAGAGGTAATTGGCCGGATTGCTGGCGTCGAAATTTCGGATCGTGAATTCCGGCGTGCCGAGATCGAAGTCTACTACCGTGGTAGCTTGCCCCGCAAAGATGCGGTCGACCGATTCTGTCGAACCAACAAACACGCTCTTCGTGCGCGCAAGGTCAGCGCTCAGACGCAATGGCCCGGTTTCGTAATTGCCCCCGACCGCAAATTGCCGGGTGTCGGTCTTGTTGAACGTGCCGCCCTGGAATGTGAAGATCGGATCCCCCAGCCCGGTGACGGTGCCACTTTCAAGCAGGTTAGTCCCATCGCGGAACTCAAGGTTGGAATAGGTGCCGCCGTTGTACAGCGGCACCGCGACCAGACGGTCGTCGATCTTGTTGCGGAAGCCCTGGTAAAGCGCCTCGGCGTAGAACATGAGGTCGGGACCTGGCCTCCATTGGAACGCAGCATTGGCGGACGGCCGGACGCGATTACCCGAGCGGTAAAAGAGCCGTTGAATGTCCGGGAAGCGCGCGTCTTGGCCGTTGACGAAATCGGGAATCAGATCGTTCCCTTCCTGGCGGAATGTCATCAGGAAGTCGGTGTTCGACGGTTCCGAGTCGAGATAGTCGAGCTCGGTGCGCGAGAAGTTCAATAGCAGGCCCATCTCGCCCATGCCGGTGTCCCAGCGAGTGCTGACTAGTGCGTTGAAGTTCGGATTCCACTTTTCAGCCTGCTTACTGCGAAGTGCCCAGGCCGAGCCGGCGACCTCCGTGCCATTGAAGTCGAACGGCCGCCGCGAGCGGACGTTGACCTGACCGGCGAGACCCGCTTCGACGAGGTTGGCAGTGGTGGTCTTGAACACCTCAAGCGCGGCGATATTGGCAGCCGGGAAGTCCTGGAGCGCAACTTCGCGGCGCTCCGCAGTGAAAATTTCGCGGCCGTTGTATGTGGTCGAAAAATCGGGAAGGCCGCGGACGAGCACGCCGTCAGCTTCGCCGCCGCGGCGGATCACCTGCACGCCGGGAATGCGGGCCGCGGTTTCCGACACCGCGATGTCCGGGAGCTTGCCGATGTCTTCGGCAACGATGGCGTCGACGATCTGTTCGCTGTTGCGCTTGATGTTCTGCGCCGACTGCAGCGAGCGCCGAAGGCCGGTGACGACGATGGCCTCGCCCTCGCTTGCTGCCTGGTCCTGCCCGGTAGCGGTCTGCACCGCATCGTCGGTTTGCGGGATTCCGGCCTCGGGGTCGGCCGGCTGCTCCTGCGCCTCCACATTGGGATCCGGCGGCGTGGCGGGATCGACCACTTGCGCAGCAGCTGGCGAAGCGAAGGCGACAAGCGCCAGCAGCGCCGTCGATGACCAGAGCGAGGTTGAAGTGCGCCGCATGTTATAAGCTCCCCAAATGCGAAAACGACAGTCTCGCAGCAGATTACAAAGGTATGACTCAGCCGGCGAAACTTACAAGCCGAATCGGGCGCTGCTGCAACATGGCCGATCCACCTGTTGCGCCCACGACACTCACTCGACCTGCCCGAGCAAATCGTTCACTCGCCGCTCGGCCTGCGCCAAGGCGCGCTCAACCGGCTTCTGGCCGGTGAACGCGGCAACCGCTTCTTCGCCGACAATCCCTTCGATCGCATTCTGGCGAAGAACGTAACCGGGCAACGGCCGCCCGATCTCGGCGACCGGCGCAATGTCGGCGCGATGTGGAAGCGACTTGAACCGGGGATCGTTGAGCACGGCATCGAACGCGGGGATGTGGCCGGCTCGGGCCCACGCATAATTGTGGTCGGCGACGAAGCGGAAAAAGCGGGCGAGCGCTT
>JACCSV010000072.1 GCA_013812805.1 Sphingomonas sp.
TCGAGGCGAGCATCGCCGACATCGAGGACCAGCTGAGCCGCGCCGTCGTCATCGATCCGACCACTTTGTCGGGCAAAAAGGTGGTGTTCGGTGCGACCGTCGCCCTGATCGACGAGGACAAGAAGAAAATCCGCTACCAGTTGGTCGGGCAGGTCGAGGCGGATGCGCGCGACGGACGAATCAGCTTCAACTCGCCGCTTGGCCGGGCGTTGATCGGCCGCGAGGTCGGCGACGAAGTCGAAGTCTCGACCCCGTCGGGCGAGCGCTATTACTCAATCGCGAAAGTCGAGTTCATTTGAACCCGCATCCGGGCCCGATGCGGAGCCCGCAGAGCCTGCGCACGGCGAGCGTCGCCATCGCCGCGGTCACGGCGCTCGCCTGGATAGTGACCGCCGCGCTCGGGCTGAATGACCAGGCGGCGGCGGCGATGGGCTTTATCCCCGACCGCTTCAGCGGCGGCGTGCTTGCCCACCCCGCAGTGCTGGCGGTGCTGACTCCGCTCAGTTCGACGCTGGTGCATTCCGGATTCCTCCATCTCGCGCTCAACCTGCTGATCCTGCTGTGGTGCGGCAGCTGGGTCGAGCGCGTGCTCGGCACCGGAGCGATGGTCGCCATCTATGTCATCTCCGCCTTCGTGGCCGCGGCGGTGCAATGGGCGGCGGACCCGAACATGAACGTACCGATGATCGGCGCCAGCGGGGCGATCAGCGGCTTGATCGGCGCCTTTGCGCTGAGTTTCGGCAGGCCGCGGCGGCTGGTCAAGTCGGAACGGGTCAACCGGTGGTTGAATGCCGCGTGGCTGCTTGCCGCGTGGATCGTCTTGCAGCTGATGACCGCGTTTCTCGCCCGCTCGGACGGGCTGTGGCTGGCAACGCCGGCGCATGTCGGGGGCTTCGTTGCCGGGCTCGCGTTGCAGCGGCCGTTGCTGCTGTGGCGGTACCGAAAGGCTTAAGCGTTCGAGCGCGGCGGCGGCGGATTGACCGCCGCTTCCTCCGGCTCGAGCAGCCGGTGGAGGTGCACGATCACATATTTCATCTCGGCATCGTCGACGGTCTTTTGCGCCTTGCCGCGCCAGGCATCCTCGGCTTCGGCGTAGCTGGCGAAGAGGCCGACGACGTCGATGCTTTCAAGATTGACGAAGTCGAGACCGCGGGGATCTTCGACTCGGCCGCCGAACACCAGGTGAAGCTTGCTCATCGCCGCCCGCTAGCAACAAAAGTCGTGGTTGCGAACCTCTAGCGGTTGCCCTTCTCGTCGCGGACGGAGCCGATCACCGCCTGGGCGGTGGCCCGCCCGGCCTCGGTGACTTTCTCGGCAACCGCATCGGGCGTCAGGCCGAGTTCCCGAAGCTTGTCGGACCCGGCTCTGCGGGCGGCGTCGGCGGCGCCGCGGGCGGCGGTCGTCACCCGCTGGCCGACCGGGCGCGCCAGCTCGCGTTCCCGGCGACTGACCGGCAACAAGGCCGCGATCAATGCTCCGGCGGCGATCCCGGCCGCGAGTGCGACCAACGGTGCTTCGTCGATCGCATCCGCGGGCTTGCGTGCAGCGCCAAAGCCGCTTCCGGTAGTCGAGCCGTAGCTCCCGGTCTTACCGGTTGAGTTCCTGTCGCTCATTGATCACTCTCCACTTCGTCTTGGGTTTTTTCGGCTTTCCTGGTGCGGCGCTTCTTCCCACCGACAGCTTTTCCGGCGAGATTCATCAACGGCTCGCGGGCAAGGAACAGGGCGAGGGCGGCAACGATCCCGCCCGCTGCGACCGGCCGCGCCCGTACCGCGTCGACTGCGTCTTCCGCCATGTCCGCGCCTTTGGACTTGGCGCCGTCCCAGGCATCGCGGGCCAGCGTCCGGGGTGCGACTCGCTGCTGCAGTTCCTCAATCGTCGCCATCAGCCGCGACTTCGCCTGCTCGGCGTCGGCGCGTGCCGCCAATATCTCGGGCGAGTCCATCACGGCGCCTTCAGCTTGCGCACACCGAGCCAGGCAAGCAGAGCGGCGACGCCGGCGATCAGCACGAAGGCCAGCAGTCCGGCGAAAATCGGCTTCATCACCATTGCCAGAACGATAAAGATGGCGACGGCAAGCGCGTTGAGCGCCGCCATCCCGACCAGCAGGGCCGCCCCAAACAGGATCAGCGGGACCTTGAGGCTAATGGCCTTGGAAGCCGCAATCGCCTTGGCGAGGTCGAATTCGGCGCGCGCGTAGGCTTTGCCCTCATCGACGAGATCGCCGACGATTGCGCCGATCGGGCGCTCACCGCCCGGAGGAATGGGGCCGGTGGGCTTCAGCATCAGCTCCGCTTGCGCGACTTGCCTTCGCCCGGCTCATCCGGCGACAGGCCGGACTTGATCAGCCGGGCGATCGCGAAACCGGCGATCGCGGCGCCGGCAAGCGCCACGCCCGGGCTCTTGCGGATGAAGTCGCGAGTGTCGTCGACCAGCTCGTCGGGATCCTTGCTCGCCAGATTGTTGGCGGCGTCCTCGATCGCTCCCGCTGCCCGCCGCGCATAATCGCCATAGTCCTCGCCGAGCCGCTCCTCGAGCCCCTCGGCGGTTTCGCCGACCAGCCGGCCGACGTTGGCGAGTGCCTCGGCCGAGCGCTCCAGCCCCTGGCCGACCAGCCCACGGGCCTTGTCGGCCGCCTGGGTCGAAAGCTTTTCACCCTCGCCGCGCACGCGATCCATCAGCGACGCGCCGCTGCCGCCAGTGCCGCTGGTGCCGCCAGTGCTCGCTGTCGTCGCGGTGACATCGATGTGCTCGACGTCCGCGCCGCTTGCCGTGCCGCCGCTGGCGCCGGTCAGATCGTCCGGCGAGGATCCCGCCGACGGGGTCGTCTCCATTGCCCCGTTGATGATCTTGTCGGTGCCGTCGGGAAGCTCCGATTTTCGGTTCGCCATGTGTTCGTACTCCTCTTGCAACCTCAACCCGGAACCGCGCCCGGCGTTCCCGCGCGGCCGCGGAATTTGCCCCGCGTGGGGGCCGGTCTATACGACCGCTGCGGGAACAGTGATTACGCCTACGTAAGAAGGATTTCCATGACTGCAATCGCCGCCATCCGCGGGCGCCAGATCCTCGACAGCCGCGGCAACCCGACCGTCGAGGTCGACGTCGCGCTGGAAGATGGCAGCATGGGCCGGGCGGCGGTACCGTCGGGCGCTTCGACCGGAGCCCATGAAGCGGTCGAGCTTCGCGACGCCGACAAGGCGCGCTGGGGCGGCAAGGGCGTCGAAAAAGCGGTGCAGTCAGTGTGCGGGCCGATCGCCGAGGCGCTGATCGGCCATGACGCCGAGGACCAGGGCGAGATCGACGCCTCGATGATCGCGCTCGACGGCACCGAGAACAAGGCGCGGCTTGGCGCCAATGCGATCCTGGGCGTCAGCCTGGCGATCGCCAAGGCCGCCGCCAACGCCGCCGGGCTGCCGCTGTACCGCTACCTCGGCGGCGACGACGCGACGCTGCTGCCGGTGCCGATGATGAACATCCTGAACGGCGGGGCGCATGCCGACAATCCGATC
>JACCSV010000156.1 GCA_013812805.1 Sphingomonas sp.
TAGGCGCGACGGTTCGTCGTCCCCCAATCGACGGCAATGAAACCCTCAGCCCAGCGCATGCGTCCGCCCATTGCCCCAAAACCCGCGGGAGTGCGACATGGCTCCGCGGTTTCCTTTTGCGCCGGTCAGGCTATCGGGCGGTGATGACCGATAAAAGCGATGTCTGCTGTGTCGCCGACATGAAAGCGGTGCTCGGCGAAGGGCCGATCTGGGTCGAGGCGGAGCAGGCGCTCTACTGGGTCGACATCAAGGGCCGCTCAATCTTTCGCCTCGATTCCGCGGGCAACCGGCAGCATTGGGAAACGCCCTTGCGGGTCGGGTCGATCGCACCGCGGGCGGACGGCGGCTTTATCGCCGGCACCGAGTACGGCTTTGCGGAGATCGATTTGGCAGAAGGCCGCTTCGACGTCTTCAACAATCCCGAAGAGGATCGCCCGGACAACCGATTCAACGACGGCAAGGTCGACGCCCAAGGCCGCTTCTGGGCGGGGACAATGGACGATACCGAGCAAGATTCGGTCGGAACACTCTACCGCCTCGACCCCGACCGCAGCTGCAGACCGATCGACCAGGGCTACAAGGTCACCAACGGCCCCGCTTTCTCGCCCGACGGCCGCACCCTCTATCACACCGACTCGGCTCGGCAGGTGATCTATGCCTTCCCATTGGGCAAGGACGGCGACGTCGGCGAGCGGCGCGAGTTCGCGCGCTTCGACGAGGGCGACGGTTACCCCGACGGGATGACCGTCGATTCGCAAGGCTGCCTGTGGGTCGCATTCTGGGACGGATGGTGCCTTCGCCGCCTGTCGCCGGGCGGGCAATGCCTGCAGAAAATCGATCTGCCGGTACAGCGCCCGACCAGCTGCGCGTTCGGCGGTCCGGGCCTCGATCGGCTGTACATAACGTCAGCATCAATCGGGCTCGACGAGGCGGCGCTTGCATTACAGCCTTGCGCCGGCGGGCTGCTTTTGCTGGAGCCGGGTGTTACTGGAATTGCCGCCGTGCCGTTCGCCGGCTGAACCTCAACCTACGCGTAAGTTCAGGAGACGAACCATCGCCAACTTCATGTTCGCGACGGGGATCGAAAACAGCATCCCGACGATCCACAACGGCAAGACCCGAGTCGACCAGATGGAGGTCGCCGGCTTCTACAAATTTTGGCGCGAGGATTTCGATGCGGTCCAGGAGCTGGGGATTCAGTATCTGCGCTACGGCCCGCCGATCCACCGGACCTACCTTGGGCCGGAGAAGTATGACTGGGAATTCTCCGACCTGACATTCGCCGAATTAAAGCGCCGCGACATCACTCCGATCGTCGATCTGTGCCATTTCGGAGTTCCCGACTGGATCGGCAATTTCCAGAACCCTGACTTCCCGGTTTTGTTTGCCCGCTATGCGGCCGCCTTCGCCGAGCGCTATCCGTGGGTCCAGCTCTACACGCCGGTCAACGAGATGTTCATTTGCGCGGTCTTCTCGGCAAAATACGGCTGGTGGAACGAGCAGCTCAAGACCGACCATAGCTTCGTCACCGCGCTGAAGCACATCGTCAAAGGCAATGTGCTGGCGATGCTCGAAATCCTCAAGCACCGCGCCGACGCCATCTTCATCCAGTCGGAATCGTCGGAATATTTCCACGCTGACAGCCCCAACGCGATTCACCACGCCGAGCATATGAACGCGCGCCGATTCCTCAGCCTCGACCTCAATTACGGGCGGCGCGTTGACAGCGGCATGTACGAATATCTGATGGATAACGGCATGACCAAGGAGGAATATCACTTTTTCCTCCACAACCGCCTTAAGCAGCACTGCATCCTCGGCAACGATTATTACCGCACCAACGAGCACCGCGTGTTCGAGGACGGACGCAGCACCTCATCCGGCGAAGTGTTCGGCTACACCGAGATCACCCGCCAATATTACAACCGCTACCGGCTGCCGGTGATGCACACCGAAACCAACCTTCGCGAAGGGCCGGTCGGCGACGAGGCGGTCCAATGGCTGTGGAAGGAATGGGCGAACGTCCTTCGACTGCGCAACGTCGGCATCCCCACCGTCGGTTTCACCTGGTATTCGCTGACCGACC
>JACCSV010000170.1 GCA_013812805.1 Sphingomonas sp.
CGTACATCGCCGGCAGCAACGGAATGACGTCGCGGGCTTCGCGGACCGTCACATAATGCTCGTTGTGGACGGTGCCGAGGTGTTTCGCGACCTCGGCCGCATGCTCGGCCTCGTTGAACGGCGCTTCCTCGAAACCGATCGAGAAGGTCCGCATCGGGGTCGACGACTGCTTCTGGCCAAGTGCGACGATGGTCGAGCTGTCGATTCCACCCGAAAGGAAAGCGCCGACCGGCACGTCGGCAAGCGACTGGTCGCGGATGGCGGCTCCGAGCGCCTGCTCGAGCTGGTCGAGAGCGTCTGCCTCATCCCGGATCGGATCGGCGAGCCCGTCCTCGACCACCTGCCGGTACGACCAATAGCGGGTCAGCCGGAGCGGGCCCGTCGCGGCCTCGCCGGGCGCCTCGTCCATCGGCGCGGTCGCAGCCTCTGGCGACAAAGTGAGGATGCTCGCCGGCTCGAGCTTAAAGATCCGGCGATAGATCGACAGCGGCGCCGGGATGTACCCGCGCTGCGTCAACAGATGTAGCGCCCGCGGCTCGATCGGATTGTCGAATTGCGGGTGCGCTCGAAGCGCCTTGAGTTCGGACCCGAACAGGAAGTCGCGGCCGACCCAACCGTAGTAGAGCGGCTTTTCGCCGAAGCGATCGCGGACCAGCGAAAGCCTGCGCTCGCTTCGGTCCCACAACGCGAAGGCGAACATCCCCGCGCACTCCGCAAGCGCCGCTTCCAGCCCCCAGGTGGCGATCGCCTCGATCAGCGTCTCGGTATCGGAATGCCCCCGCCAGCCGCCCTCCGGCGCTCCGCCTGCGACTTCGAGCTTCGACCGAACTTGCGAATGATTATAAACTTCGCCGTTGAAGTCGATGACAAAGCGTCCATTCGCGGACACCATCGGCTGATGCCCGGCAGGCGACAGGTCGACGATGGCGAGACGTTGCTGGCCCAGGGCAACGCCAGCTTCAGCATCCACCCAGACGCCTTCGTCGTCAGGCCCGCGATGTACGATGGTCGCAATCATCTTTCCGACCAGCAACTCGTCGCGAGCGCCCGGCCCGACTGCTCCAGCTATCCCGCACATGTCAAAGGTGCCGCTTCCGCATGGTCCTAGCTCTAGCGGCGGCCGCTCGGTACGGCCACTGCCGATTGCCTCCACCACCCTCGCGCTCCGAGCGATCGCACTTGCCGTCCCGGCGATCATCGAAGAGATGTGGTGAATGATGCGAAGCACTGCTTTGCCCTTGCGGGCTGAAAGGCTGGCCCGAGGCGCGTTGCGGCGGGTTCGGCACCTGGTGCCGCGTGCCCCGCGGCCCGCGATCCTGATGTACCACCGCATCGCCGAAGAAAGCTTCGACCCCTGGCAGCTCGCCGTCTCCCCGGCCTACTTTGCGGAGCATATGCAGTGGGTCCGCCGCGCCCGGTTGCCGCTGCCGCTCGCCGAATTCGCCCGGCGCCATCGCGACGGGTCGCTGCCGCCGAGCGCGATCGCGGTCACATTCGATGACGGCTACGCGTGCAATGCGACGACCGCAGCGCCAATACTCGAGCGGCTCGGCATTCCGGCGACAATCTTCCTGCCCGCAGAGCTGATCGGAAGCACCCGCTTATTCTGGTGGGACGAATTGCGGGCGATCGTGTTCGCCCATGACGGCTCGACGCTGCAGTTGGACGGTGAGGAGCTCGGGCTCGGCCCGCGGTCGCCGAATGACGACCATTGGCCGCGGCAGCTCGACCAGCGAACCCTGCGCCAGCAGGCCTTCTACAGCCTCTGGTCGCGGCTGCAGACGAAGCCGCCCGTCGAGCTGCAAAGGCTGATGGACGAGCTTCGCGCGCAAGTGCCCGTCGACACTCCGCAATCCCATCGACTGATGACTCCGGACGAAGTCAGGTCGATCCGCTCGGACCTGGTCGAATTTGGCTCCCACGCGCTGAGCCACCCGTCGCTGCCAAACCTCCCGCTTGCGGAAAAAAAGCGCGAGATCCGCCGCAGCGTTGCCGCTTGCGAAGCCATTTCCGGCGCAAGACCGCGCACCTTCGCCTACCCGTTCGGCGAATTCGACGCGGACTGCGAGCGGGAAGTCGAGGCGGCGGGCTTTGCCTGCGCCTGCACTACCGAGCGGCAGCCGGTCCGCAATAGCGATCGGCTCTTCGCGCTGCCGCGAATCCAGGTCGAGAATCTCAACGTGCGGGGCCTCAAGAGTGCGGTTGCCGGTGACGACTGATCCCGGGGCCCGGGCGAGCGACGAGCGCAATCGGCGATGACCCCGAGCATCGCCATCCTCATCCCCTATTTCGGCCCCTGGCCGGCGTGGATCAACTTCTTCATCGAAAGCTGCCGGGCGAACGGCAGCATCGACTGGATAGTGTTCAACGACGCCGACCCGCCGGAAAATCGTGCGCCCAACGTCCGCCAGGAGCGCGTGTCGTTCGCGGAGTACAAGGTGCTTGTCTCCGATGCCCTCGATATCCGGCTGACCGCCGCCGAGCCGTACAAATTGTGTGACGTCCGTCCGGCCCTGCCCCTGGTCCATGCCGACCTGGTGCGCCGCTACGATTTCGTGGGGTACGGCGATCTGGACGTCGTCTACGGGGACATCCGCGCCTTTTACGACGACGACACGCTCAGCCGCTACGACTTGCTGTCTTCGCACGCTGGCCGGGTATCCGGTCATTTCTGCCTGATGCGCAACAGCCCGGAGATGGTTGGAGCTTTCCGCGAGATACGGGGCTGGGAAAAGGCGTTCGAGCGCGACGATTATGTGAATTTCGACGAACGGGCGTTCTACAATCTGTTTCGGGCGAAGCGGGCGAAACTGTTCGGCAGTCCCCGGCCGGAGGCTCGCTGCCTGTTCCGCGAAGCCTACAGCACGCCCGGTGCTGACAGCGGGATGCGCTGGTATTGGCAAGGCGGGCGTCTCACCAACGAATTCTACCCGCTCCACCCGTTCATGTACCTGCATTTCATGAGCTGGCACAGTAACCGCTGGTATGCCGATCAACCGGGCGTCGGCCCGGTCGACGAAGCACCCTGGGCGCTTGTGGACGACATCGTGCAGATGGACTGGCGCAAGGCGCGGCGCGAAGGCTTCATAATCAGCCGCGCCGGCTTCCAGCCGATCCAGCGCTAGCGGGCGGCTCGGCATCCTCGACAGCGAGTCGGCGAAGCCGCGCCAATTCAAGCCGCACCAGAAGGGACTTAAGGAAGGTAAGCTCGTCGGGGTCGGCGACGACGGCCGAGCGAGGATCGACCTGGCCGAATGGCAATCGACTGCTCGGGGCGCGCCGGCCGCGCAGCAGCCTGGCCGCTGTTCGAATGGCTCGATACGCAAAATAGGACGCCCAGCGCAGCGGGTCCTTCCACAGCGCCTTCGCCAGCAATCGGACCGCGGTGGCATAGTCGCGGCTGGCAATGCTTCGGCTGGCGAGGACCTTGTCGAAGAAAGCCTCGTTCCAGCGCTTCACCCGCCGCGGAATCTTCGTGCCGGTTGCGGCCAGCTGCTCGTGCACCAGCCTCCACGAACGGATGATCTGCCCGGTGTCGCGCGACATTCCGGTCGGGGTCTTGCGATAGCCGACAAGATATTCGGGCACGAACGCGATTGGATAGCGGCGCGCGATCTGCAACTGGATGAGTACGTCTTCGCAGCCTTCGGCGTCGCGGGCGCGAAGGCCGGGTTCGTAGCCGCCTACGTCAAGCAGGGCTTCGCGGGAGAGTAACAGCGCGCTGCCGTTCTCAACGGGGTTGCAATAAGCGAGTTGCTTCCACGCCCGTCCGCCGATCTTCCAGTCGGGGCCCGAGCCGACCACTACCCCGTCGACATCTATGCTTTGATACCAGCAGTACACGAGCCCGGGCGGCGGCGAGACTTTGCTCGCCGCGACCTGCTTGGCGATCTTGGTCGGGTGCCACAGATCGTCGGCGTCGATCGGCGCGATCCACGCACCCTGGGCTTCCTCGATTCCGCGATTGCGGGCCGAGGCGACCCCGCCATTTTCCTTCCGCACCAGCCGAGCGCGAGGCTCGACCTCGCAGTAAGCGCTGGCCAGCGCGGCTGTGTCATCGGTCGAGCCGTCGTCGACGATGATGATCTCCAGGTTCGCGTAGGTCTGCGCGGAAACCGAACGCAGTGTTTCCGAAATCGTGCGCTCCGCATTCCAAGCCGGAACCACGACCGAGACCAGTGGCGTAACGGCATTGGGCATCACCGTCGCCCGAGCAGCCTGGAGATGGCCCCGCGGATCCGCGCCGTTCGCGGTTGGGGATTGCGATCGTAAAAGGAGCGCCAGATCGCCTCGCCCTCGCGCCATGCCTCGAGCTGTTCCGCGTCGAGGCCGCGCTCCAGCTCCTTGCTGCGAACGACGTCGATCCAATGCAGCAGCATTGTCTCGTCGTTGGACATGTTTTGGTCGTGCTTGAAATACACCGCCACCGCCTCCTGGTGCGAGCCGAACGGATGCGTGCGGCTCAACCGCAGGAAGGCGTCCCAATCCTCGCACATGCCGAGGCTCTGGTCGAAGCCGCCGATCGCAAGCAACTTGGCCCGGTCGAACATCACCGCATCGACGCACGCTATCCAGTTGCACCTGATCAGGTCCGTATGGCTTTCCGCCCGGACAAAGCGCTGGTGTTCGGATCTGCCGCGAACTTCGCGAAAGGCGCCGTAGACGAAGGCCGCGGCGGGTTCCTGTGCAAAGCATTCGAGCCCGGCCCGCACTGCGCTCGGCAACAAGCGATCGTCTGCGTCGAGGAAGATGATCTTGTCGGCCCGGGCCTGGCGAAGCCCCGCATTGCGGGCCGCAGCGAGGCCGCGATTGTCCTGGCGGATGAGCTCAACCTCGCGATAGCGCCGCGCGACCTCGGAGGAGTCATCGTCCGAGCCGTCATCGACGACAATGATCTCTGCCGCCGCAGCCGTCTGGTCGAGGGCGCTTTCAATCGCGGCGGCAAGAAACTGCGCCTGCCGGAAGCATGGAATGACTATAGCTACGCTCATGGTTCGCGCCGGGCCGCTCAGGCCCCCTCGCGCTGCAATCGGGCGAGGAAGCTTCCCTCCGGGGCTGGCTGGCCCTTGAAGGTCTTGATGCACTCGTTCCACAAGTGAACTGTCACCGTGCCATCGCCGATGACCTCATCAAGCTGACGCTCGGGATCGAGTATCCAGCGGGCTTCCTGCCACGGCATCGGGTAGAAACGCTCCTGCGGCTGGGCCCAGTGATAAAGTCCATATTCCTTCGTCAGCGCGGTCAGCGCCTGTGGACTGGTGGTTCCCCAAGGCAAGTGCCTCAGGTCCGCCTGGCCGACAACAAGTTCGCGAAGGCGCAGCGGCAAATAGTACCGCCACGGGAGCCAGCGCGGCGTCGTGCGCTTGTCGAACGGCTCGAGCAGGCGCGGCAGCAGCGGGGAATCGGCCGGAAGGCGCAGCACCGCATTGTTAACGACGCCAGGCGCCTCCTCGCCAAACAGATACGGACGCCCCAGATCGAGCCTGCCGACGAAATACACATCCGCATCGATCCAGGTGCCCAGGCTTCGCCGCAGCAGCTCGTAGCGAAAGCGGTCGGAGTACAGGTCCGCGCGTGCGAACCAAGGCGCAAGCAGCTCGCCTTTGGGCACGACCGCCGACGCATCGCGCACCTCCACTCCCTGCGGAACGCCGGCGGGCTCTTCGTAGCAGTAGAGCGCCAGCGAATGCCCCTGGCGCAGCACCGAGCGCATGCAGGCGCGCTC
>JACCSV010000084.1 GCA_013812805.1 Sphingomonas sp.
CAACAACAAGTCGCTCTATGCCGAAATCGACAGCGACATCAGCGCCATGCTCAGCGTCCAGGCCGCGCTCCGCTACGAGGATTATTCGGACTTCGGGACCGACATCAACTGGAAGCTGGCCTCGCGGCTGGAGCCGATCGAGGGGCTCGCGCTTCGCGCCTCGGCTTCCACAGGCTTCCGCGCGCCGTCGCTCCAGCAGCAATTTTATGCGGCGCAGGCGACCAACAACGTCGCCGGGGTGCTGCTCGACACGGTGACGCTGCCGGTAGGTAATCCGGTGGCGCAGGCACTCGGCTCCAGCCCGCTCGACGCTGAGCAGTCGATGAGCTTCTCGGGCGGCATCGTGTTCAGCCGGGTACCGCGGCTCAACGTTACCCTCGACGCCTACCAGGTCGACATCGATGACCGCATCGTGGTGACGGAGAACCTCGGTGCGTTCGGAACGCCGGAGCAGCAGGCGGCGGTCAAGGCGATTCTGGCTGCGGCCGGCTTCCCCAACGTCAGCGCCGCGCGCTTCTTCATCAACGGCATCGACACGCGCACCCGGGGCCTCGACCTGGTCGCCACCTACCGCGTGCCGATCGGCGATATCGGCAGGCTCAACCTGACCGGCGGCTTCAACCTCAACAAGACCAAGATCCGCGGCAATGCGGCGGTACCCGGCGCCCTGGCGACGGTTCCCGACCTGCTCCTGTTCAGCCGCCTGGAATCGCTGCGCCTCACCCGCGGCCAGCCGCGCAACAAGATCAACGGCTCGGCGGATTTCGACAGCGGATGGTTCGGTGCGACGCTGCGGGCGACCCGCTACGGGAAGGTGCTCGCCGCCGGTGCCGACGAATTCACGGACGTCAATCTTCGACCCAAGACCATCACCGACTTGGAAATGAGATTTAAGCCGATGGGCGACCGCTTCACGCTCGCGCTTGGCGGCAACAACATCTTCGATGTCTACCCCACCAACACGCCGCGCGGCCGGGCGATCGATCCCGCCACTGGCCTCGAGCGCAATTACAGCGACATCAACTACGCGCTGCCATTCTCAAATTTCTCGCCGTTTGGTTTCAACGGCAGATTCCTCTACGCACGAGCCTCGATGAACTTCGGCGCGCCCGCTGCGGCGGCTCGGTATGTGGCTCCGGTCGAAGCACCGCCGTTGCCGCCTCCGGCGCCTCCGGCGACGCAGACCTGTCCGGACGGCTCGGTGATCATGGCGACCGATTACTGCGCGGCCCCGCCGCCGCCGCCGCCGCCGCCGCCGGCTCCCGAGCGCGGCTAACGCGAACGCCTCCTTTGCGTTAGCCCAGGGGAACGATGCCGCGGGTTCGGTTCGGGCAGGCGGTTTCGCGCGACGTCGGGCGTAGTGGGGCGAACAACTCGTCGAGCACAGTGATCGCGTCGCGCGCCTGGATCATCGAGGCGATCAGTCAAGACTAATGCCCGGCACCGGAGACAGGCGTTTGTTCTTCCATCGATGTTCGTCGTGGCCGCGCGCCAGCGCCGTTATCGCTGTGATCGTTTCCACCAAGCGGACACGAGCGGCTTATCTCTTCTCCTCACACAGCGGATACGATGCTTCGCGTTGCCGCCTCGCCCGATTAACTCGCTTGCAGCCATCAGCCAAAAGCGTAAGTTTAGCCGTTCCGTGACGAACCTTTCAGCGGTCTGACCGTTTCGCCGCTGTGCCGATCAGCAGTTATCTATACGACGCGGAAGGCCGTGATCAGCAGGTAGAGCTGTCGGTTGAAACCCTGAGCTCACTTGGCGACCAGCGGCTATTGTGGATTGACATTGTCGGACGCGACCCCGCCGAGTTGAGGCAAGTGGCGCAAGCACTTGCTCTTGATCCTGCCAGCTTGCGCAACCTTCTAAATGCGGGCTCCACGCGGCTGGACAACTTCGGTAAATACATACAGCTGGCCGTTGAAACAGCCCCCGCGATCGTAGAGGCCGAAGGCAGCGCGCGAGGGAATGGTGCGCGAGCGTCGCAAGCCCACACGCGCCTCGACGTCCTTATCGACAAGGCCTGGCTGCTCACGGTCCACGAGGGTGAGGTGGCCTTCATCGACGACTTCCGCTCTCAGGACCGGGCAGAGACGATGATCGGCGCCTTGACGACACATGACTTTGCCGCATCGCTTCTCGACATGCACCTTGAGGGCTATTTCAAGGAGATTGCCCGGGTAGAGGGCTTCGTCGACAAGCTCGATGAGCAGGCACTGATCCGCCCCTCGAGCAAGTCGCTGCTGGGCCTGCGGACGTTAGCGCGGGTACTTTTCCTCGTTACTCATAAAAAATTCGACGTCTGATGCCTTCACGAGCCCGCAGGCCATGCCAGGAACGTTAAATTCTACGTCGATGTAACACGGGTCGCCGGTGGAGTAGAACAGCACAGTGCCCGTGGTTCCCGCCGGCAAAACGAGAGCTGGGGGCTGCCCGAACTGCTGAGCCTCAGCATCCACCAATATTCGTACATCATCATAGGCCCGAACGGCTCTGCCGTTCTTGTCGAGAAAGTCCCGTGTGGCTCCATTCTTGGTCGATGTCGCCCATGTTCACCTTGAGCTGTCCCAGCAGGACACTAGCTACATCCTGCGGACCTGGTCCAGAAGCTCCTGCAACTCAGCACGTCCATCCTCCGTCAGAGGTAGCTGCACAAGGGCTGCCTCCTCGCGTATCCACTCCAGCGATGGGTCGGCGATTGGGATGCAGGTGAAATCGTCCCAGTCCCAGTAGCCTCCGCGTCCGTTCAAAAAATCTTGGAGGTAGCCCTTCACGTCTTCCTTCGTCAGGTCAGCGCCTGGCTTTTGTAGATCGAAAAGCCGTTCAGCAACTATCACCAAGGGGACAGCAAGGATTGCCAGTGGCGCGAGCAGAACTGCCCGCCAACCGGTGATGTGCCGCTGTCTGTGACGCGCCAATTCGCTCTCCTTCAGGGCAACTTACGGGGAAGTGTGTCCGCCTTCCACCTTTTGCGGAGATTGCGCTCGGGTTCCGCCACGCTTAGCTGCGCGCATTATGCCTGATGGTGCGACCGCTGACTTTGCCACTTCGGGGGCGCAGCTTTTCAAGGGTGCACTCAGCCCATCCATGCACGAGTTAGAAACAGCACTGATGCACATTCCGAAGGACGAAGCGGGGGTGCGTCTCCATGGCATAAAGGCGCTTGAGCCGCTGCTCGCTAGTAACGGATGCATCGGAGCCGTCCCTGCAACTATCTTGGGCGCACAATCACGGCCCGTTCGTGCCATCCTGTTCAACAAGTCCCCCGAAACTAACTGGTCACTCGCGTGGCATCAGGACCGAACGATATGTGTGAAGGAGAAGCGTGAAGCTCCCGGCTACGGTCCGTGGACGGTAAAAAGCGGTATGGTTCATGTCGCGCCGCCGTTCGACCTGCTCACGAGGATGGTGACATTGCGGGCGCACCTTGATGACGTGCCAGCGACCAATGCCCCGCTACTGATAGCACCGGGCTCTCACACGTTTGGCCGTATTGCGGTTACTGATGTTGATGACGTTGTAAGTCGTTGTGGGACGGCTGCCTGCACCGCAAGGGCTGGAGACGTATGGCTGTATGCAACGGCCATTCTTCACGCTTCTGAACCGGCTTCGATGCCAACGAGCAGACGTGTTCTTCAAGTTGATTTCGCCGCTGAGGAGCTGCCTCACGGTCTCGAATGGCTTGGCATCTAACGTCCGCTTTCGACCCAAAGCAGACATGGCCGTCCTCGGACTAAAACCGAATGCCGACCCGTGGTGCTAGCCAGAACATCGCCAAATAGAGGCTCGCGGTAAGAGTGACCGAGACCCCCAACGCAATCCAGAAACCGAGACCGGTCCGGAGCATGGCGGGGAGCACAAGGAACATGGGCATTGACGGCAGGAAGAACCAGAAAGCGCTCTGCGCTAGCTGTGCCACCCGCTCCGTGTCCCCTGTATCGCGCCACAACCAAAGAAAAGTCAGCAGTGAAACCAGCGGCAGCGAGACGATCAACCCGCCGACGCCTGGCCAGCGTCGCGCAACCTCGGATGCCACTGCGATAATGATCCCGGAGATTGCGGCCTTGAGGATGAGATAGACCATCTCTGAGCATTAGCAGGCGCTTCGCTCCGTGTCCGCTTTCCACCCATTGCGGACATCCGGCGAGTGTCTGCTTTCGACCCATAACGGACATTAGCGCCAAATCCGCCGGCGACCCATTGCGGACATTCGACGCCCGATGCATCACGATGCAATGTCGCTTGAGCAATTGTCATCCCTCGCCCAGATCATTTCAGCAGCCGCCGTCATAGCGTCGCTGATTTTCGTGGGTTTGCAGCTTAGACATGCCGCCGCGGCTATCCGCGTTTCCTCATCGCAAGCGCATTCGAGCCTTTATACCGACCTGGTCCAAAGCATAATCGACAACGAAGATTTCGCCCGTATCTGGTCCGTTGGAATTAATGATCCCAAGGCGTTGAAGGAAGACGAATGGGTGCGCTTCGTCGCCTACGCGAGTGCGCTGTTCCGCCTTTATGAATCGTCGAGAGTCCAATGGCTTCACAGGCGACTAGACGAGGAGCATTGGCGCACGATCGAGCGGCAGGCAGCAGAGCTGGGGCAGTTGCCCGGGCTTCGCAGCGCCTGGAACCTTCGTGGTCATTGGTATTCGAGCGAATTTCGCAAGTGGTTCGAGGGTCTAGTGCCTGAAAAAAGCACGCCTCCATATTATCGCGCTTAGGGCAGCAGTGAGCGCTGCTTTCCTTCGCGCTAGCGTCTGCTTTCCACCCAAAGCGGACATAAGCGATCACACATGTCTCGACGGATCTAGGTAACCGCCGTTCGTCGAAAATAGCTCACGTCCGGAAAAATGGCGCTACAAATGTGAATGACGATGAACGGGTATGGCCGGACCGTCCCCGCCGTACCATGCGGCCCGGCCTTGAATCGACGCCATGGAAAAGGATTCAAAATGAACAAGGTTGCGCTGCCGGCGTCGGCTCTCATTTGGGCCTTGATCGCAACGCCGGCGGCGGCGGCGGCATCGCCACCAGCAGCCGACGTTTGCGGAGAAATGACGCCAGCGGATGGATTGCAACTGCCGTCGACGGCGAAGGTGGTGCGATTGGCGATGGATTGGGTTGATAAGATCAACTCGGCGGATGATGCCGCCTATGTCCGCTTCATGGAAGAACGCGGGCCTGTGCAACTCGGTGGCCTGGAGCGTTGGCTGGAATCACGAGACATTTTACGCGGCATCCACTTGTGCGGGGTCAAATCCGCCGAGGCCAACGGTGTGGAGCTGTTGGCGTTCATACCCAACTTTGACTCCTACGGCATCCTGCGGTTCAAACCCGGCGCGACCGAGGCCGACAAGACCGAATACACGGGCGGGTCAGGAACCGACGCGGTTCCGCCCGGCGCCGTTCGACCGGCGAAGCTGGCGCTACCCGGCTTGATTGAGGCCATCGACGCGCGCGCGGCAAGCGGAGCAGCGAAGGATCAGTTTTCGGGCGCGATCCTGTTGGCGAAAAGCGGACGCGTGCTGTTCCAAAAGGCCTATGGCCTAGCGGATCGAGCGCGCCATAAGCCGAACAAGCTCGATACGCAGTTCCGGTTCGGATCGATGGGGAAGATGTTCACGGCAGTCGCGATCATGCAATTGGTCGAAAAGGGCAGGATCGACCTGGAAGCGCCAATCGGAAGTTACCTCACCGATTATCCGAACCGGGATATCGCGACCAAAGTTACCGTCGCCAACCTCCTCAGTCATACGGGGGGAACGGGCAACATTTTCGGCCCCGATTTCGACAGGCGAAAGGCGTCACTGCGCAGCACAAAAGACTATGTCGACCTCTATGGCAGCCGCGCTCCTGAATTCGCGCCTGGAAGTCGCCAATCATACAGCAACTACGGCTTCATCCTCCTCGGACGGATCGTGGAGCAGGTATCGGGCCTGCAATACGATGATTATATTCAGCGAAATATCTTCAAACCCGTCGGCATGACTTCGACTGGAAACCGGCCGGAGAGCAAAGTTCTCCCGCGCCGCGCCATTGGCTATACGGGGTCGGGCGCGCGGCTGAAGAGCGCTGATGATTGGCTTCCCCTCAACGGCACGGCTGCCGGCGGTGGTTATGCCACCGTTGGCGACTTCAACCGATTCGCCGGCGGCCTTACGTCCCGCCGGCTGTTGCGCGGCGAAACGCTTCAAAAGCTGATAGACGGCGGCGTAAGAAGGGCTGACGGCCAGTTCGCCGGCTTCGATTTCGGCGGGACCGAAGGGGACACCGGGCGTTTCATTGGGCATGATGGCGGCGCGCCGGGAATGAACGGTTCGCTGCAGCACTTCCTGATGAGCGGGGTTACAGTGATCGTCCTCGCCAATCGCGATTTCCCCGCTGCCGAAAGCATCGCGGTGTTCGCCGCGCACCGATTGCCCACCAATTGAGCGCGTGACCGGAGAGACGCCGCCCGTGCACGGCGCTTACTCCAACTGGTTCTAAAACCTGCCGGTCGGCAATCCACCCACCGCGCGGAAGTCGCTCGAGTGTCTGCTTTCCACCCAAAGCAAACATTGGCTCGAAGGCTGAACGAACGTCTGTTTACGGGTGCTCGCCAGCCCAGCGCCAACGTCTGCTATTGGCGCTAAGCGGAACGGCTGGACCTGGCCGGAAGCAGACTGTCTGCTAACAGACGATGTGCTTGGGAGTGAGACCACGAAGGCAGCCTTCGATGACGGTTTTAGTCGACGCAATCCATAAAAATACGCGGTCGCTGCCTCACCTGCCGGGAAGCTGGTCACCGGCTAAGTTAAACTGCCTTCACCACTCGTAGCAGCAGCTGGAAGCCGAACGTGCGCGTGCAGGCCGCGACCGGATGGGCGGCTCAGGTACACGTCCCCCGCATGGGCTCGCGCGATCCCGCGGGCAAGGGCGAGGCCAAGGCCCATCCCTCCAGTTGAGGGGTCGCGTGCGGCATCGCCCCGCTCGAACGGCGTGAACATTCGCTCCAGCGCGTCCTCCTTCATTCCCGGTCCGTCATCCTCGACCAGCAGCAGCGCGCTTTTACCTTCGCGCGATACCGAGCAGCGGGCGCCGCTTCCATATTTGACGGCGTTGTCAATAAGATTGGAAACCAGCCGACGCAAAGCCAGCGCATCGGCAATCACCTCCACCGGCGCCGATTGCACGACTGTCACGTCCGCGCCGGTGGCGGCGAAATCGTCCGCCATGGACTGGACGAGCATAGAAAAATCCAGCCGATGACGATTCAGCCCCGCCTCACCACGGGCGAAGGCGAGAACGCCGCCGATCATGGCGTCCATCCGCTCGATATCGCTAATTATCCGGTCCCGGTGGTCGGGAGGAGCATATTCCGCGCGAAAGCGGAGGCGAGTCAGCGGAGTCCGCAGATCGTGGGCTACGGCGGCGATCAAGCGGGTGCGCTCCTCAACGGCGTTTGCAATGCGGCGCTGCATTTCGGCAAGCGCGATTGCTGCCTTGCGCACCTCGCGGGGTCCGGCCGCGTGGAACGTAGCATCGGAATCACCACGACCCGCTGCTTCGGCGGCATCGGCGAAGGCGCGGATTGGGGCAACCAGGCGCCGAGTGAATAGCCAGGCGAGCGCCGCAAGCACCAGCGCGCTGACGGCCAGCCATACGAGGAAGAAGAGGCTGACGCCGAGTATTGGCGAAGGATCGCTCACAACGGTCCAGCGGCCATCAGCCTGTCGCACGGCGATGGCCGCATCTTCGAACGACGCCGCGCCTCCAAGTTTATAGGGCTGCGTCGGAAGCTCCCGCTCCGGCAGATATGGCATTTTGAAGCGCAGCACCCACATAGCCCCGGGAATCGGGAGCTGCTGCTCGACCAGGACGTCGGCGGACGGCATTCCGAGGAGCTGCGCCATCATTACGCGTATCCGCCGCTCAAGCCGATCATCTCGCTCCCACCCATGCGGAGGCGCATCGACGGTTTCGACCGCGAGGGGAACGCTCCTGCGCTCGGCAGGCGGGGTGCCGCGGACGGCCGCGGCGGCCTCGTTCAGCGTGTAGGACTCGTGCGGCATCGGCGCGACGAGGACCGCGAGGAAGGTGGTGAGCTGGGCGGCAAGCGCCGTCGCTGCGACCAGCACCAGCGTCTGTGCAAAGAGCGGGGCGCGCGAAAGCCGGCTCACCGCATCACCGGCCGGACGGCGAACATGTAGCCTTCGCTTCGCACCGTGACGATGAGGTCGCGGCCATCCTCTCCTTTTAGCTTCTTGCGGAGGCGGCTGACCTGGACATCGATCGCGCGGTCGTAGACGTCTACGTCCGGGCCGCGGGCAAAATCGAGGAGCTGGTCGCGCGTTAAAACGCGCTGCGGGCGCTCAACAAAGGCGGTAAGCAGCCGGAACTCGCCCGACGACAGGGTCATGTCGACGCCGCCGGGCGAGCGCAGCTCTCGGCGGCGCGGATCAAAAGACCAGCCGGCGAACCGATAGCAGCCGCTACTGGCGGCGCATTCGACGCCCTCGCGCCGCCGCAAAACGGCGCGCACCCGGGCAAGGAGTTCGCGCGGACTGCACGGCTTGGGCAGGTAATCGTCCGCGCCAAGTTCAAGCCCGACGATTCGGTCCGTTTCCTCGCCCAGCGCGCTCAGCATGATTACCGGAATGCGGCCGGACGCGGAAAGCCGGCGGCAGATGGCGAGGCCGTCTTCGCCTGGCAGCATCAGGTCGAGCACCACCAGCGCTGGACGCTCAGCGCCTATCTCCAGGTCCATCTCGGCGCCATTGGAGGCCTGCGCCACACGAAAGCCATGCTGCACCAAGACGTCCCCGATCAGCTGCCGGATTTCGGGATCGTCGTCCACCAGCAGGATAAGCTCCCCCGGCTCCGTGGCTGGTATGTGCATGCCGCCTTATCCGCTCCTGCCGTTTCCCCAGTATTTCAGAACTGCAACAACACGAAATGCATTGAAATTCTGAGGCAACGCAGCCCGGGCACCTCCTTTCCTCAACGGAGGGGAACCGATCGTGACGTACAAAGAGTTCAACGCATCCGGATCGATGCTGGCGATGACTGCCTGCCTGCTTGCACCGGCCGCCGCCGTCCAGGCGCAGGCGCCCCGGGGGCAGCAGCCCGCCGGCAGCGCGCAGGCTTCCGGCGTGAAAAAGCCCTCCGAAGCCCTTCCGCGCGATGGCGAAGTGGTGGTTACGGGAACACGCTCGGACGTGATCGCCACTCCCGATCGGGTAAGCTTCAA
>JACCSV010000206.1 GCA_013812805.1 Sphingomonas sp.
AGCGACTTCTCGCCGGCCAAGAAGAAGGCGCTTGTCGCCCATCAATATCTGCCGAGCGTCAAGGTGGCGTTCGAAAGCCCGCGCTTCTGGGAGCGCGACGACGATGTTTACGGCGGCCTCGCCTGGACCGATCGGGCAAACGAAAACCTGATCTACCCTTCGGACCGGTTCAACGATGACAAGGGTGTGCTGGTCGCTGCCTACGCGGCCGGCTGGACCAACCGGGACAATCCGCAAAAATTCGCGGCGATGAGCCACGACGAGCGGCTGCGGGTCTCCCGGGAGTCGGTCGAGGCGCTGCATCCGGGAAGGTCGCGGCTGCTGTCGAAGGGCGCGACCGTCGCTTGGGGGCTCACCCCCTGGTCCGAAGGCGTCGGCCCAATGTGGCCCGGCGGACCCGGCAGCACCGAGGGAAGGCCCGGCTATGCCGAGCTGCTCAAGCCCGAAGGGCCGATCATCTTTGCCGGCGAGCACCTCAGCTATCAGGGGACTTGGCAGGAAGGCGCGGCCCTGTCGGCGCACGAAGCGCTCAAGCTGCTTCAGTCGGTGGCCGCGGAGCGGGGGCGGGTACGTGCTGCCGCTTGACGCGGCCTTATTGTTCCGGTCGAGGAGCGAGATGCGAAGATCGTTCGATCTAGGCGGGGAGTGCACATGAGCGAGCCTGCAAAAGCCGCCTCGCCGGCCATTCGAGCTCCCAATGCCTGGCTGGTGCTGGCCGCGCTTGTGGTCGGGCTGTTGCTTGGAATCGCCGCCCGGAGCATGGCCGGCGGCGCCCCGGACAGCGTGCTGGCGGTGGCAACGACGGTCGGGTCCTTGTGGCTCGACGCGCTCAAGATGACGGTCATCCCGCTCGTCGTCGCACTGCTGATCACCGGCGTCGCGCAAAACGCCGAAGCTGCGCGGGCCGGGCGGGTGGCCGGGCGAACGGTATTGTGGATCGTCATTATCTGCACCGTCTCGGCGATCCTCGGCATGCTGTTGATGCAGCTGCTGGTCGGTGCCTTCCCGTTGTCGGGGGGCGCAGCAAGCGCGCTGCAGTCGGCAATCGTCGGGGTTGCCCCGACCGCGACGAACGCTCCGGTCGCCGGCGCGGCCGACATCTTCGGCGGCATCATCCCTGACAATGTCGTTGCCGCCGCCTCCAACGGCGAAATTCTGCCGCTCGTCGTCTTCTCGCTGCTGTTCGCTCTGGCGCTGTCGCAAATAGCCGCCGCCAGGCGCGCCAACCTGATCGGCTTCTTCGCCGCCGTCGCCGACGTCTTGCTGGTGATTATCGGCTGGGTGCTGTGGCTTGCGCCAATCGGCATCTTGGCACTTGCCTTCGTTCTTGGTTCCTCGGCCGGCGACGCCGCATTCGCGGCGCTTGGCCATTACATATTGCTGGTCTCGATCGTCGGGGTCGCGGTGACCCTTCTGGCCTATCCGCTCGCAGTCTTCCGGGGCGGCATCCCCTTCACCACCTTCGCGCGGGGGATGCTTCCGCCGCAGAGCGTCGCCGTCTCGACCCGGTCCTCGCTCGCCTCGCTGCCGGCAATGCTCGCCAGCGCCCGCCAGCTGGGCGTGCGTGAAGAAGTCGCCGACGTGGCGCTGCCGATATCGGTTGCGCTGTTCCGGGCGACCGGGCCGGCAATGAACGTGGCGGTCGCAGTCTATGTCGCGCATTTGCTCGGGCTCGACCCGACCACCGGCCAGATCATCGCCGCAACCGCGGTCGGAGCGGTCATGAGCTATGCCGCGATCAGCCTGCCCGGCGAGGTCTCCTTCATCAGCTCGATTGCGCCGGTGGCGATGGCGCTGGGCGCGCCGATCGAGCCTCTGGCGCTGCTGGTGGCGGTGGAAATGGTGCCGGACGTCGTCCGAACGCTCGGCAATGTCACATTCGACGTTGCGGTAACGACTGTCGTTGACCGTGAGACTGCCGAGGATTCCGCCGCTCAGCGGCCGGCGATGGCGCGCACCCGGTCGGAATAGAGGCGGCCGACCGGCTGTTCGGTCTCGTCGGCGAGCCGGGCAATCCAGCGTCCCGAGGGGTTGCGGCTGAAGCCGGTGATGAAATCCTTGCGGACGATCGCGGAGCGGTGCAGCCGGACGAACAGGTCCGGATCGAGCCCGTCTTCGAGCGCGGTCATCGAATGGTGAACGAGCCAGCTGCGGCGGCCGACGTGGAGGCGCATGTAATCGCGCTCGGCCGAGACTCGAGTGACGTCGCGCGCGGCGATCCGCACCAGCCCGCTCAAGTCCGACGCCCAGAACTCGTCGATCCATTTCGACGCCGCCTGCGATGTCGCTGCATCGTCCCGGCGGTGCTCGACATAATCCCGGGCGCGATCGAGCGCCCGTTGCAACCGCGCCGGCTCGACCGGCTTCATCAGATAGTCGACGGCGGCAACTTCGAAGGCAGCGACGGCGAACTGGTCGAAGGCGGTGACGAACACCACTGCGGGCTGCGGCTTCTGACCGGCGAGCGTTCGCGCCACCTGGATCCCGTCGAGGCCCGGCATGGCGATGTCGAGCAGAAGCACGTCGGGCGAGAGCTCTTCGGACAGGGTTATGGCCGATTCTCCGTCTGCAGCAGTGCCGACCAGGCTCGCGCCCCGCGCGCGCGCCAGCAGCAGCTGCAGTCGCTCGGTCGCGAGCGGCTCATCATCCGCGATCAGCACTCGGAGCGGCACTACGTCAGCCATGTTTCTCGACTGGCATCGTCAACGTCACCTTGTACCCCCCTTCCGCGATCGGGCCGAAGCGGCACTGGGCGCGGCTGCCGAAGCGGGCGTCGAGGCGCTGGCAGACGTTGGCGAGGCCAAGGCCGGTTCCTTCGTGTGTGGCGACCGGCAGTTGCAACCGGCCAGCCTTGGCGAGCCGGTTGGTGACGCTGACCCGCATCCGCTCGTCGGGAAGCGGCTCGGCCTCGATCCGGATCAGCATCTTCTTGCGGTTGTTCGAGACGCCATATTTGATCGCATTCTCGACGATCGGCTGAAGGATCAGCGCCGGAAGCGCGGCGTCGCTGAGGTCATCGGGGACCTCGATCTCGACGTGCAGCCGATCCGGGAAACGGGTCGTCTCGATGTCGAGATACAGCCGCTGCAGATCGATTTCCTGCGCCAGCGTCACGTCGGCGGCCGGGTCGAGTGACAGACTGGTACGAAAAAAGGTGGAAAGCGCCAGGAGCATGGCTTCGGCGCGGTCGCTGCGCCCGCTCATTACCAGCGACGACAGCGAATTGAGGGTGTTGAACAGGAAGTGCGGGTTGACCTGGTAGCGCAGCGCCCGGACCTGCGCGGCCTGCGCCGCGGCTTCCGCGTCGGCGGCGCGGCGGCGGGCGCCATGGGCTTCGTTCTGGGCGACGCTGGCGATGTAGAACGCGCTCCAGGCAGCGAAGAAAAAGAACCAGATGACGGCGGTGTCGGCCGCGTAGCGAAGCCGCTCATTGGCATCGAGCTGGCCCAGCTTGGGCAAAGTGAGAACCAGCGGCTCGTCAGCCTTGCGCTCGATGCGGATCGAACGGCCTTGGCCGACGATCACCGACCCCTCCTTGGTCTGGTAGCGGAATTCCTCGCGGCTTTCGCGCATCCGGTCCTGCAGCAGGATCAGGATTGCGGCCATGCCGCAGGCGGCGACGAACGAGGCGCCGCCTGCAATCAGCGCGCGGTTGCGAATGCCGCGGCCGCTGCCGATTAGCGCGACCGCGACATAGACGAGGCCGGTGAGCACCACCCCGACGCTAATCGTCACCAGCTTGTTCTGAAGGACCGTGCCGGGATCGTCGCCGAGCATCGCCCGGGCCACCACCGTCAGCGTGTAGACGGCCCAGAAGCCGCCGATCGACTTGGCTGCAAGCGGCCAGTCGGCGAACCGGGCGGTTACGAGCGGGTGGCGAAGCGGACGCATTCACGATGCTTACCCGATTGCGCGGAGTTCGGCATGGGGTCGCGGCAATGTTCGCAGAAGCAGCCGCGCTGCCTGTCGAAAGGAGCGCGCGGGAACGGCGGTTGCCGGCCGCTCGTTCAACTCTCGCAATCTGGCTTTGGAGACCGACCTTGGGAAACAGCAACGACAATACTCGCCGGCCGCCCCCCGCCGTCCTCAGCGGGGCCCCGGATGAGGAGCTTGAGAACAAGCTGAAACGTGACCCCGACGACAAGGACGCCAAGGTCGATGTCGGCAGCGACCAGTCGATGGACGCCTCGGATCCGCCATCGGTGGTGCGGCCGGGCAACAACGAGCCGGCGCCGTCGTCGACCTCACCCGCCGAGACCGGCGGGGACGGCGGCTCGTGCGATTGATTTTGTTGCCGTAAATCAACAATCCACAGCTATCGACACGCCGTGACATTTTAACGTTGCCGCCGGCCCCTCCCTCTGATTCAATACTGAACGGGGGTGGGACAAGTGGTTAAGCGATTTGCAACCATGACAGCCGCATGATCCCGCTGAGGCAAAAGGAGTCGGGATCATGATCACGAGGACCAGCCAGCCGGCCAACGGCGCGTTGCTGCTCTCGGAAATGAAAGAGTTCGGTGGCTTTGCGAAGGCCACGCAGCGGTATGTGCGCCGCTCGCTGGACGTCGCTTACGGCCGCCGCGACCCGATCGAATGCTGGGCCCGCGACGAAGGCGAAGCCGCCTCGATCCGCGCCCAGGCTCGCCTCTACAAGCAGCTCGACCACCTGCGCATGCAGGTTCCCGACGACAGCGGCCTCGACATGATCGAGCCCTTCATTGGCACCCTGATCACGCTGTCCGCCTTCGACCTCGGCCAGGACCGGCTGCCCAATTTCGCCGCCTACCGCTTCCTTTACGAGCGCCTGGTCGGCGCCGCCTCGCGCCCGTGGCTGCCGGCAGCATTCTGCGCGGCAGCGGCGCTTCCGCATCTCCACCCCGACCGCCGCCGCACGCTTCTGCAGTCGATCAGCGAGAGCGCCGCGACCGCGCCCGGCTGGTCGAACCGCGAACCGGCATTCTGGCCGGAGTGGGTCGAGAAGGTGGACCTCCCCGCTGCCGCTTAGGCTTCGTATTCGGGCTCGGCATTGCGAGGAGCGTTAGCGACGCGGCAATCCAGCTGGATTGCTTCGCTCCTGCTTGCAATGACGACTAGGTTTCAGCCTTCACTGACGGATACAATTTCGCAAGCTGCCGGAGCGTGTCTTCGGCGTTCTTGTGATGGACAAAAATCCCGCCGGTTTCCTCCCAAAGCTGGCGGTGGTTTTCGCGGTCGTCGACCAGCACGTCGCCTTCTTGCATGTGCAGATGTTTCTTGCGCGCCATGGTCGTGATGATCGGCACCCCGGGGAAATGCTCGGCCGCCCAACGCTCCTTTTGCGGGGCAGCCCACTTGCCGAGCGGTAGCCCGGTGAGGATCGTCGGCTGCAGATGCTTGACGCCTTCGAACAATCGCTGCGCGTCGGGCATTTCGGGAAGGTCGCCGTAGAAATTGCCGGAGCGAGCCAGCCGCTTCCAGAACTCGCCGTTGCCGTGCCGCGCCTGGAAGGCGGCCGGCTTCATGCCGAGAAGCGCCTGGGTGCCGGCATCGAAGTCGGCGAGCACCCCGTCGCAATCGAGGAACAGGTGCGGCTGGCTGCCCGACATCAGAAGCGCGCCGGCTCCAGCTCGATCGAAATCGGCTTGTCGATATGCTCCCAGCCCTTTTCGCGGAGCACGTCGTTGCTTTCCTTGGCGCGGCGCGTCGGGCCAAGCGACCAGGCGATGTGATAGGTCGAACCGTCGGGCCTGTCGGTGGTGCCGTCGATGCGCACGACCAGGCATTCGAGGCTTTCGCCGTCGTCGGCGCGGCCGATGATTTCGGCCTCCACCGCGCGCGGCAACGGCGTTCCGGCGTTGGCGCCGACATTCAGCGTCACGTGATCGGCGACGACCTTTTCATATTTCGGCGCAAACCGGTCGAGCAGCCGTTTGCGCTCGTCGCCGGGCAGCTTCCAACCCGTCACTGATCCTGGCCTGGCCACGGGCTGAGGAAAGCCCGGCGCGGCGATTCAGTTCCTCCGGCTCAGCCGCTCGACGAGATCGGCGGCGAATTCACCAAGGCTGTCGTCGCGCGCGCCCATGATGACGATGCGGTCGCCGGCCCGGGCTTCGGCGACGAGCCGCTCGCCGATCGCCGGCCGCTCGGTAATGTGCTCGGCGGAGCGGCCTTTCGCCTCCACCTCGGCGGCCAGCCAGTCAGAGCCGCGGCCGCGCTCAGTGGTGCCACCCTGGTAGACGGGGTCGGGGAGGAACAGCCGGTCGTCCGCGGCCATGCCGCCCGCGAAGCTTCGCGCCAGCTGTTCGCCCATCTTCGCGATCGGACCGAAGCCGTGCGGCTGGAACATGATCAGTAGCCGTCCCGGGTGCGCTCGAAGGGTGGCCAGCGTTGCGTCGATCTTGTCGGGGTTGTGAGCGAAATCGTCGATCACCGTCACTCCGCCGGCGGTCCCGACCGTTTCCAGCCGACGCCGAAGGCCGTCGAACCGCTCGAGCGCTGCAGCGGCATCAGCGACCGGCACTCCGATCGCGCTGACCGCGGCAATCGCCGCCACCGCGTTGGAGATGTTGTGCCGGCCGGGCACGTTCAGCCGCACCTCGTGACGCTCGCCGCGGTGGTCGATGGTGAAGGTCGCGCCACCTGGCTCAAGCTCGATGTTGCGGGCGCTGACATCGGTCCCGGGCGTATCAAGGCCATAACCGATGCTTGTGCCGGCGGGCAGCGATTCCGCCATCGCCCGGGTTTCCGGGTCATCCATGTTGACGACGCACTTTTTCGCGACGAGCAGAAAGCCAGCGAACAGCCCGCGAAGCTCCGCCATCTCCTTGTGGTCGAGGCTGATGTTGGTCAGCACCGCGATTTCCGGCCGGTAGAAGGTGATCGAGCCGTCGCTTTCGTCGACCTCGCCGACGAACAGCTCCGGATCGCCGACCACCGCACTCGCGAATGGCGCCGACGGGGTGACGAAATTCTTCATCACCGCGCCGTTCATCACCGTTGGCTGGCGGTGGCAGGCATGGAGGATCCAGCCGATCATGCCGGTGACGGTCGATTTGCCGCTGGTGCCGCCGACGGCGATGCTGTGGTGCGCCTGGTTAAGCAGCTGCGCGAGCAGCTCGGGGCGGCGCAGGTGGGGGAGGTCGAGCTCACGCGCCCGGACCACGTCGGGGACCGTGTCCTCGACCGCCGCAGAGGTGACGAGGGTCATTCCCTCCGCCAGCCCGCTGCCGTCCTGGGGCGACAGCGCGATCCCCAGCGAGCGCAAATAATCGAACTTGTTGGCGGTCCGCCCGGCGTCGAGGGACCGGTCGGATCCCGCGACTTGCGCCCCCGAGGCGCGGAGGATCGAGGCGAGCGGAAGCATACCGCTGCCGCCAATCCCGCAAAAGAAGTAGCTCGCATTGCTCATCGCGCCGCGCCTATTGCCCCGGCGGGCGAATGACAAATAGGATTATGGGATGAAGATCGCGGTCGTCGCTCCGAGCAACCCGCTGAGCCGTGAGGCCGCCGACAAGGTGCAAGCGATCGCCGCCGAGCGCGGCGACTGCCAGGTCGTGATCCATCCGCAATGTTTCCTTTCAAACGGGCATTTCGCCGGCTCCGACGCGGAGCGGCTTGCCGCCTTGCGGGAAGTGATGGCCGATCCGTCGGTGGACGCGGTGTGGTTCGCTCGCGGCGGCTACGGCTCAAACCGCATTGCCGAGGAAGCGGCCCGCGACCTTCCCTCGGCCGCGCGCTCGACGCAGTTCATGGGGTACAGCGACACCGGCTTCCTGCTCGCCGCGTTCCACAACGCCGGGCTGCAGGTGGCGCACGGGCCAATGCCGCAGGACGCGATCAGGAGCGGTGGCGACGCCGCCATCGGCCGGGCGCTCGACTGGCTGGTGCGCCGCGACTCGGCGAGCCTCGAGCCGAGGCTTCGATCGCCTGCAATCGCGTTCAACCTGACCGTGCTCGCGACACTGCTCGGAACGGTGCTGGAGCCGGACTTAGCCGGCGCCGAGCTACTGATCGAGGAGGTCAGTGAGCATCACTATCGGATCGACCGGCTGATGTTCCATGTGACGGCTAGCGCCAACGTTCGCAGCGCGGTTCGAATTCGCCTTGGCCGCGCTTCCGACATTCCCGTCAACGACCCCGATTTCGGCGCCGACGAGCAGGCGATCGTCGCCTACTGGTGCGACCGCGCCGGCATCGAGCTTGGACCGCGTGCGGAGATTGGCCACGACAGCGCCAACATGGTCGTTCCGTTCGGAGTGAAAACTGACTGATCGCGGTTGGACAGGGCCATTGCAAAGGCCCGCGCTTTGCGCTCTATCTTTGGGTGAAAACAACAGGAGGGCTTTATGGCAGAAACGAAGAGGAAAGCAGGGGGCGGGCTGGCTCGTCCGGTTCAACCGTCGGCCGATCTCGCCGCGATCACGGGTAACGACCCGCTGCCGCGCAGCCAGGTGGTTTCGAAGATCTGGGATCACATTCGCAAGAACAACCTGCAAAACCCTCAGAACAAACGGGAAATCATGGCCGATGACAAGCTGAAGAAAGTTTTTGGCGGTAAGGATCGAGTGAGCATGTTCGAGATGAACAAGCATCTCTCCAACCATCTGAAATAAGCTTCAGACCGACTGAAGCGACAAGGGACCCGTGGGTGACCGCGGGTCCTTTTTCTTGTGCGCCGCAGCGACTCGCACCTCGCTTAACGACACAAGGTCCAGCCGGCGGTGCCCCGGTTTGCCACATCCAGGTGCAAATGATCGCGGTGGGCGGCGTTATAGTCGGGCGATAGCACGGTCGGAAACAAGCGACAGGCGCCGTCGCGCACCTCGCGCAGGAACGCCGC
>JACCSV010000009.1 GCA_013812805.1 Sphingomonas sp.
ACCGCGGCGAGCGTCGCGTCCTTGAGCTGCCCGCCTTCATGTTCGACAAGAACGAGCGTCTTCATCCCACCACTCCGGTTTCGCGCAATTTGTCGATCAGCTCGTCGACCGAGGCGACCTTGACGCCGGCCTGGCGCTTGGACGGCTCCGCGACCTTCAGAGTCTCCAGCCGCCGCGCCGTGTCGACGCCGTAATCGCCGGGAGACTTCATCGCCAGCGGCTTAGACTTGGCCTTCATGATGTTGGGCAGCGACGCGTAGCGCGGCTCGTTGAGGCGCAGGTCGGTGGTGACCACGGCCGGAAGCTTGAGGTCGACGGTTTCGAGCCCGCCATCGACTTCGCGAGTGACACTCACGCGGCCGTCTGCGGGCTCCACCTTGCTGGCGAAGGTACCCTGCGGCCAGCCAAGCAGTGCCGCAAGCATCTGCCCAGTTTGGTTGCAATCGTCGTCGATCGCCTGCTTGCCGAGCACCACCATGCCGGGCTGCTCTTCCTCGACGATCTTGGCGAGGATCTTGGCCACCGCCAGCGGCTCGACCTCTTCGTCAGTCTGCACGAGGATGGCGCGGTCGGCGCCCATCGCCAGCGCCGTGCGAAGCGTCTCCTGCGCCTTTTGCGGCCCGATCGAGACGGCGACGATTTCGGTCGCGACGCCCTTCTCCTTGAGCCGGATCGCTTCCTCGACGGCGATCTCGTCGAACGGGTTCATGCTCATTTTGACGTTGGCGAGATCGACGCCCGAGCCGTCCATCTTGACCCGCGGTTTGACGTTGTAATCGATCACCCGCTTGACCGCGACTAGCAGCTTCACTCAGCGCGCTCCGCATCTTCGTCTTCCACAAGATTGAATGACTGAACCTCGCTGTATGTGTCGCCAGCCCATTCGTATATTTCGCCAGCCCCCGCTTCACGGGCAGCGCGTTCACGCTCGAAAAACTTCTCCGCGTCCTCAAGCGAGTCGAAAAAAAACTGATCTTCACGCCACAAGCTGACGGAATGAGTCATTTGGGGATCGTTTCGTTGGACGCGCGGCATACTTTCTCCTCTAAATTAGGCGGCCACCTTCACCTCGGCGACGATTTTCTTGGCCGCGTCACCAAGGTCGTCGGCAGCGACGATCGGAAGCCCGCTTTTGGCCAGGATGTCCTTGCCCTCGCGGACGTTGGTGCCTTCGAGGCGCACCACCAGCGGCACCTTTAGGTCGGTCTCGCGCGCCGCGGCGACGATCCCGTCGGCGATGATGTCGCAGCGCATGATCCCGCCGAAGATATTGACCAGGATCCCCTTCACCGACGGGTCGGAGAGAATGATCTTGAACGCAGCGGTGACCTTTTCCTTGGATGCGCCGCCGCCGACGTCGCAGAAATTGGCCGGCTCGGCGCCGTTCAGCTTGATGATGTCCATCGTCGCCATGGCGAGGCCGGCGCCGTTGACCATGCAGCCGATGTTGCCGTCGAGCTTGATGTAGGCGAGGTCGTGTTTCGACGCCTCGACCTCCATCGGGTCCTCTTCGCTGATGTCGCGCAGTTGTTCGAGGTCGCCGTGGCGAAACTCGGCATTGCTGTCGAAGCCGATCTTCGCATCCAGCACCATCAGCGAGCCGTCACCGGTGATCGCCAGCGGGTTGATCTCGATCTGCGAGGCATCGGTGCCGAGGAACGCCTCGTAGAGCTTGGCAAGGATCTTCGCGGCCTGCTTGGCGAGGTCGCCGTCGAGCTCGAGCGCGGCAGCAACGGCGCGTCCGTGATGCGGCATCAGGCCGGTGGCCGGGTCGATGGTCAGCGTGTGGATTTTGTCCGGCGTATCGTGGGCAACGCCTTCGATATCGACTCCGCCTTCGGTCGAAGCGACGATGGCGATGCGGCCGGTCGAGCGGTCGACCAGCAGCGCCAGATAAAATTCCTTTTCGATGTCGACGCCGTCGGTGACGTACAGCCGCTGCACCTGCTTCCCCTCGGCGCCGGTCTGCACGGTCACCAGCGTGTTGCCGAGCATCTCGGCGGCATGGCCGCGAACTTCGTCGATCGAGTGAGCGAGCCGGACCCCGCCCTTGGCGTCCGGGCCGAGCTCCTTGAAGCGCCCCTTGCCGCGGCCGCCGGCGTGGATCTGCGACTTCACCACCCACAATGGCCCCGGCAGCTTCTCCGCGGCAGCGACCGCTTCCTCGACGCTCATTGCGGGATGGCCTGCGGGGACCGGAACGCCGAACCGCGCGAGCAGCTCTTTCGCCTGATATTCATGGATGTTCATCGCGCCGGCCCTTAAGCAGATAGTCGGCAGCGATGCAAAACGATCCCCGCCCCCCGCGCAAGATCATCCACGTCGACATGGACGCCTTTTACGCGTCGGTGGAGCAGCGCGACGATCCGGCGCTGCGAGGCCGTCCGGTGGCGGTCGGCGGCGGGCATCGCGGAGTCGTCGCGGCGGCGTCGTACGAAGCACGAGTGTTCGGCGTGCGCTCGGCGATGCCGTCGGTGACGGCCAAGCGCCGGTGCCCGGGACTGATCTTCGTCAAGCCGAGGTTCGACGTCTATCGCTCGGTGTCGCAGCAGATCCGCGCGATCTTCGCCGATTATACCGAGCTGATCGAGCCGCTGAGCCTCGACGAAGCCTATCTCGACGTCACCGAGGATCGGCTCGGACTGGGCACCGCCCGCGCGATCGCCGAGGACATCCGGCGCCGGATTCGCGAGGAAACCGGGCTTACCGCCTCGGCGGGCGTGTCATACTGCAAGTTCATCGCCAAGCTCGCCTCCGACCAGCGCAAGCCGGACGGGCTGTGCGTGATCACGCCCGACAAGGCCGCCGATTTCGTGGCCGGCCTCCCGGTTGCCCGGTTTCACGGGATCGGCCCGGTGACCGCACGCAAGATGGAAGCGCTGGGAATCGAAACCGGCGCCGATCTGAAGGCCTGGAGTCTTCCGGAGCTGGAGGCGCGGTTCGGCAGCTCGGGCGGCTGGTATTGGCGTATCTGCCGCGGCATCGACGACCGCGAGGTCCGACCGGACCGGCCGTACAAGTCGGTCAGCGCCGAGCGAACCTTCGACGAGGACCTGAGCGAGCCCGAGCGCCTCGCCGTGGAACTCGAGCGGATCGCGGGATTCGCCTGGGCCAGGGTCGAGCGTGCCGCGGTCACTGGCCGGACGGTCACTCTGAAAGTGAAATACGGCGACTTCACCATCATTACCCGCTCGAGGAGCTTCTGCTCGCCGGTGGAGACGCTGACTGACTTTTCGATCGCGGGGCAGGAGCTTCTGGCGGCGGTCTTTCCGGTCCGGAAGGGAGTTCGGCTGCTCGGCCTCGGGCTGCATAACCTAAGTGAAGGCGAGCCGGAGCAGCCCCGCCAACTGGGACTGGCAATCTAGGGTCAGTTGTGATATAAAATTGTCATGCAAGCCGCCGCGAGTCCGCTGCGGCTTAAACTTTAGCAGGAACCATATCAGGCAGGGAGCCGCGGCCACCGGGTCGTTTTGGGGGGCGATGCAGTTGCACCGGCTCTCTCTGCCGCAAATGGAAAGGTGAGTAATGGCTGCAAAGGCGCTTAGCTTCGACGTCGGCGATTATGTTGTCTACCCCAAGCACGGCGTTGGCCGCGTTGTCGAGCTGCAAAGCACTGAGATCGCAGGGACCCGGCTGGACCTCTACGTGCTGCGCTTCGAAAAGGAGCGGATGACGCTTCGAGTCCCGGTCAACAAGGCCGATGCGGTGGGCATGCGCAAGCTGTCGAGCGACAAGACGATGAAGGACGCGCTGGAGACGCTCAAGGGCAAGCCCAAGGTCAAGCGTACCATGTGGTCGCGCCGAGCCCAGGAATATGAAGCCAAGATCAACTCGGGCGACCTGACGTCGATCGCCGAGGTGGTGCGCGACCTGTTCCGTCCCGACGACGCCCCCGAGCAAAGCTACTCCGAGCGGCAGATTTTCGAGGCTGCATCGTCGCGGCTGGCCCGTGAGCTCGGCGCCATGGAAGGCACCGACGAGAAGGGTGCGCTGGTCAAGCTGCTTGAGATCCTCAACGACGCCGCGGTGATTCACCACAAGGCGAAAGAGCCGGCGTAACGCAGGCTCACGAACTTCTAGAAGGGGCGCGGCCACGGCTGCGCCCCTTTTTTTTGCGCTTGCTGCTACATCTGTCCCACTGTATGACTGATGTAATACACGTGAACAGGGAGTCGCCCCAATGCGCATCGCCTCGATCATCGCCATCACCGCCGCGCTGGCCGCAGCCGGCTGCAGCCAAACCCAGGCTCAGGACGGCGGCCCTTCGGTCAACCGCACCTTTCAGGTCGGCGCCTTCCAGAGCATCGAGGTGGCGGGGCCGTACGAGGTCCGAGTCCGTACCGGCGCTGCGCCTTCGGTTTCTGCCAGTGGGCCCGAAAAGCTGATCGAGCGGCTGATCGTCGAGGTCAGGGGCGATCGCCTGGTGATCCGCCCGCGCAAGGAGAACGGCGTCAACTGGAGGGGCTCCAACGGGACCGCGCGGATCGAGGTCACGGCGCCGATGCTTCGTGCCGCGGCAATTGCGGGTTCGGGCGACATCACGGTCGACAGGATCACCGGCGACCGGTTTGATGGCAGTATCGGCGGCTCCGGCGACTTGCGGCTGGAAACGATCGACGTGCAATCGCTCAAGCTCGCGATCGGCGGATCGGGCAACGTCCACGCCGGTTCCGGCCAGGCTCGCAATGCCGAATATAGCATCGCCGGCTCGGGCGAGATCGAGACGGGCGCGGTGCGGACCGAGACGGCGTCGATCTCGATCGCCGGTTCGGGCAGCGTCAACGGGCACGCCACCGGCACGGCCAATGTCAGCATCGCCGGCGCGGGCGACGTCAACCTCACCGGGGGCGCCAAGTGCACGGTCTCGAAAATGGGCGCCGGCGACGTCAACTGCTCTTAAACGGCTGTTAACCACGAGCGGCGAAGGTGCGGGCATGCGTCTGCACCTATCCGCAATTGCCGCTCTCGCACTCTTCGCCGCACCCGGCGACGCAGCGACGCGCAACTTCACCGTCACCGGCTTCGACCGCATCCGAGTCGATGGCCCCTACCGGGTCAAACTGACGACCGGCGTGGCGCCGTTCGCCACCGCCGACGGATCGCCGGCAGCACTCGACGCGGTGTCGCTGGAGGTCCAGGGGCGGACACTGATCATCCGCCGCAAGGCGGCGGTGCAGAGCAACAGCACGCAGCGCTCGGGCCCGGTTAGCATCGTGGTGGGCACGCATGAGCTTGCCGCCGCCTGGTTGAACGGTTCGGGCGGGCTGGCGGTCAATGCCGTCAAGGGACGCACCTTCGAGCTTGCCGTCTCCGGGTCGGGCGCCGCCGAGGTCGGGAAAATCAACGTCGACCGGTTGCGGGTGGCAATCTCGGGCAGCGCCAGCGTCGTGCTCGGCGGCACTGCCGAAATTGCGACATTCTCCGTTCGGGGGCCCTCGGCGCTGGACGCGTCGGCGCTGTCGGCGGAGGCTGCGACCATCGCCGCGGAGGGCAGCTCGACACTCAAACTCACTGCCACCGGCACGGCCAAGGTGGATGCGAGAGGCCTTGCGACGATCGACCTCGCGGGGAAACCCGCGTGCACGATCCGGCCGAACAGCACCGCCGAAGTCAGCGGCTGCCGCTAGCGCCAAAGGCGCGGCTCAGTTGAGCGAAGCGCTCGCCTCGACGCCCGAGAGGAACCCCCACAACGCGTCGGCGAGCTCTTCCGAAGCGGCCAGCGCTTCGGCCATGTCGGCCTCCGGAAGCCGGTCGAGAAGCGCTCGGCAGACGTCGCTATGCTCGACGTCGGCGCTCTGGTGGACCTTGAAGAAACGCAGCGTCGCTTCGTCGGTCACCCCGTAGCGCTCGATCAGGCCGTCGATCTTGGCGGTGGCGACCGCCGGGAACTGGCTCTCGTAGGCGTACAGCGCGCCCAGGCCCGACGCATAGGATGTGCGCGACAGCCGGCGAAAGGTCTCGATCAGGTGCTGCGTCTCGGCGTTGAGCGCCTGCCCGCGGACCGCGTCTTCATTCTCGCCAAGGCCGCAGGCGAACATCATCCACAAGGTCGCGTGGTCCTGCTTGCCGGCGTCCAGGCCCTCCTCTTCGGCCAGGTTCTCGGCGAGCATCCGCCGGCCATCGCGGTCGGGGCAGGCGCTGTGGACGGCGCTGACCGCGCGCGGGAACGCCTCGACGTGGTGGAAATACTGCCGCGCGTAAGCGCGCAGCGTGTCCAGCGGCAGCCGCCCCTCGGTCCATGCCTGGTAGAAGGGGTGGTCGAGCATCGCGCGGCTGGCAACGGCTGCATCGATCCGGGGTGAAACTGCAAGCTTCGTCATTGGCTGCCTCCATTTATCGCGATTCCGATACGCGCCGGGCCGACTGCGGGCAAGGCGCTCCAGTGCGGATTGCTGCCAGCCCCCCAGGACGAACGGAAACGCAACCGAAACGCTTTCGAACCGTTGCCTGACCGAGACCAGAAGGAGCGTGCATATGTATATCGGAATCGGCGGACTAATCCTGCTCATCATCCTGCTAGTCATCCTGTTCTGACGACCAGCCTGCGGCCAGCGCGCTAAACCAGCGCCAGCGCCGCGAGACGCCCGTAAAGCGGAGGCGGCAGCGAGCTAACGCCGGTGCCGTCATGCTGCTCGTCTAACGCATTCCCCCGTTCGAAATAGCGCCAGCCCTGGTGGGCGCGCTTTGGCACCGGCGTGATCCGCATCAGTTCGGCCGCACAGACGAAGTCGATCCGGCCGTCGTTGCGATCTTCGATCCGCATGATCGCATTGCAGGCAACCAGCCGGTGCTTGACGATCCAGTAGAGGTTGCCACCGATCAGCTCGTCGGCCCGCTTTGGCCGCATCCGGGTCGGAATTCTGACCTCGCCGCCGCGCGCCCTGCGCGCCAGGCGGTTTTCGAGCGCTTCGACGCTGGCGCAGGCAACCGCGACTTTGGTCAAATGAAGGTTCGGCACCGATCGCAAGTGGCGAACAAACCAAACGCGTTCAAGCGCCTAACCGACAATTCCAGAGGCGGTCGCGAGGCCGAGGAAGGCGAGAAAGCCCATCGAATCGGTGATCATCGTCACGAACACCGACGATGCGACGGCGGGGTCGGCGCCGGCCCGTTCAAGAGTCAGCGGCACCAGCACGCCGGCAAAACCCGCGACGATGATGTTGATCAGCATTGCAGCGGCAATGACGCCGCCAAGCGCCGCGCTGCCGAGCACTAAGGTGACGCCGAGCCCGATCAGCACCGCGATGGTCAGGCCGTTGAGGATGGCGACGCGGATCTCGCGGCCGACCGCGCGCCAGCGATTCGATCCGGTCAGCTGGTTGGTGGCGAGGGCTCGAACGGTAACCGCCAGCGTCTGAGTGCCGGCATTGCCGCCGACCCCGGCGACGATCGGCATCAGCACGGCAAGGATCGCGAGCCGCGCGATCTGGTCTTCGAACTGGCGAATGACGAAGGCGGCGACCAGCGCGGTCAGCAGATTGGCCATCAGCCAGCGCACCCGGGCGCGGTAGCTTTCGCTCACCGGCTCGTTGATGTCGCCTTCCTCGCCGGCGCCGGACAGTAACAGCACGTCCTCGCTGGCTTCCTCCTGGATAATGTGGACGACGTCGTCGACGGTGATCATGCCGACCAGCCGTCCAGCGTCGTCGACCACCGCCGCCGACACTAACGCATATTTCTGAAACCGCAGGGCCACGTCTTCCTGATCCATGTCGACCGGAATCAGCGTCTGGTCGGCCTGCATGATCTCGGCGACCGGCGTCGCACGCGACGTGCGGAGGATGCTCGACAACTTGCAGGTGCCCACCGGATGGTGGGTGGGGTTAACCACGAACACTTCCCAGAAGTCGTCGGCAAGCTCTTCGCCGGAGCGAAGATAATCGATCACCTCGCCGACCTGCCAATGCTCGGGCACCGCGATCAGATCGCGCTGCATCAGGCGCCCTGCGGAATCCTCGGGATAGGTGAGCGCCTCCTCGATCGCCGCCCGGTCGTCCGGTTGCATCGCGCGGAGGACCGCGCGCTGTTCGCCTTCTTCGAGATCTTCGAGGATGGCGACCGCATCGTCGGTCTCAAGCTGGCCGGCCAAGCTCGCGACCTGTTCGGGGCCAAGCGCATCGAGCAGGGTCTCACGGACGTGCTCGTTCATCTCCGCGAGCACGTCCGCGTCGACAATTCCGGCGAGCGCCTTGACCAGCCCTTCGCGCTCGTCCTGCGCGGCGAGCTCGATCAGGTCGGCAACGTCGGCGGGGTGAAGCGGCTCGACTAGCTCGCGAGCGGTCGCGTCCTCACCGGCTTCGACGGCGTTGAGCACGCGGTCGACGAACTCTGGCCGGAGCCGGTCTTCATCGTCGATCGCCGAGCGCGGCACTGCGTCCTTCGGGTCCTGTGCGGGCGCGGCGGAGACGTTTTCGCTCATTGCCCTCACCCGCTGCCGCTCAGGGGCGCACTCCTATTGCCGCGCCTGCACTGGCGCAAGCGCGACCGCGCTCCTAAGTGCCGCCCCAAACCCAGCCTCTTTTCCAGTTCCGGAGACGATAATGTCCGACCAGCGCCTTACCCTGTCCCTTTCCACCGGCGGCCAGGTCGTCATCAAGCTACGCCCCGACCTTGCCCCCGGGCACGTCGAGCGGATCACCACGCTGGTCGGCGAGGGCTTTTACGACGATGTGCTGTTCCACCGGGTGATCCCCGGCTTCATGGCGCAGACCGGCGACCCTACCGGCACCGGCCGTAGCGGCTCCAAGCTTCCCGACATCAAGGCCGAGTTTAACGCAGAGCCGCATGTGCGCGGGACGGTGTCGATGGCTCGCACTCCCGATCCCGACAGCGCCAACAGCCAATTCTTCATTTGCTTTGACGAGGCCCGCTTCCTCGACCGGCAATATACGGTCTGGGGCGAGGTCGAGAGCGGCATGGAGCATGTCGACGCGCTGCCCACGGGAGAGCCGCCGCGCGATCCTGGAAAGATCGTCAAGGCGAGCCTCAGCTAAAGCGTGGCGGTCGCCGTCGCACTGATCACCGGCGCGTCGGCGGGGCTTGGCGCCGAGTTCGCACGCCAACTGGCCAAGCGCGGCCAGCGGCTGGTGCTTGCGGCGCGGCGCGGTGACCGGCTCGAAGCGCTCGCTGGCGAGCTTGGCAACGCCCGGGCGGTTACCATCGACCTCAGCCAGCGCGGCGCGGCGGCCGAGCTGCTCCGCGACATCGAGCAGGCCGGGGAGCGGGTCGATCTGCTCGTCAACAATGCCGGCTTTGGGCTTTATGGCCGCGTTGCCGACCTCGACGCGGGCCGTCAGCGAGAGATGATCGACCTCAATTGCGGCGCACTGCTCGAGCTCGCCCGCGTGGTGCTTCCGCCGATGATCGGGCGCAAGTCGGGGGCGATCCTCAACGTCGCCTCGACCGCCGCTTTCCAGCCCGGGCCCGGAATGGCGGTCTATTTCGCCACCAAGGCGTTCGTGCTGTCGCTGAGCGAGGCGTTGCACGAGGAAGCCAGGCCGCATGGCGTCCGGGTCACGGCGCTCTGCCCCGGCCCGACCAAGACCGAATTCGGAGAGGTCGCGGGATTCGTCGGCAATCGCACCGTCGATCGATGGTCGATGGACTCGCCGACGGTGGTCCGCGCCGGCTTGGCCGGGCTCGATCGCGGGCAGGCGGTCGTCATTCCAGGCGCGCTCAACAAGACCGGAGCGGTTTCCGCGCAATTGGCGCCGAGGGCGCTGGTCCGCAAGATCGCCGGAGCGATCAAGTTCTAGGCGCCGAGCCCCTTTTAACCGGGGCAACGCGCTCCCAATTGAACCCTATCGATGCGCGGCCGTTGCGACTGCGGCACGCAAGAAGCGGGGCTTGAGGAGAGGCAGTTGGCCGAAACCGACACTTTGGACCGGACGACGACTCGGCGCGTGCAGGTCGCCAACCTGCCGCCCGGGGACAGCGGCCGCGGCATCGCCCGGCTGCCGGCGCAGCTGATGACCGAGCTTTCGGTCAGCGAAGGCGAGACGATCGAGATCGTCGGCAAGCGCTCGACCGCCGCCCGGGCGATCCGCCCCTACAAGGCCGACGTCGGGCTCGATATCGTCCGCCTCGACGGCCTGCAGCGGGCCAATGCCGGCATCGGCTCGGGCGACTATGTCGAAATCCGCAAGGTCAAGTCGAAGCCGGCGACCCGCGTGGTCCTGGCCCCGGCGCAGAACAATGTCCGACTGCAAGGTTCGACCGAAGCGCTGAAACGCACCTTCGCCGGGCGCCCGCTGACCGAGGGCGACATCGTCGCGACGGCCGGCCACCGGCGAGTCGACGCCGATGTGCCCGATCCCGTCCGCCAGCTGCTGAACGCTCCCGCCTTCGCGCTCCAGGAGGTGCGGATGCTGGTGGTGTCGGCTACCCCCAAGGGCGTCGTCCATATCGACGCCAAGACCAGTGTCGAACTGCTCCCCGACCACCTCGCCAAGCCCGGCGAGCGCCGCGCCGACGTCACCTATGACGACCTTGGCGGGATGCGCGACACCATCGACGGGCTGCGCGAGATGGTCGAGCTGCCGCTGCGCCATCCCGAGCTGTTCCATCGCCTCGGCGTCGACCCGCCCAAGGGTGTTCTCCTCCACGGGCCGCCGGGTACCGGCAAGACCCGGCTGGCGCGCGCCGTCGCCAACGAGAGCAGTGCCCAATTCTTCCATATCGCCGGCCCCGAGATCATGGGCTCCGCCTATGGCGAGAGCGAGCGCAAGCTGCGCGAGCTGTTCGAGCAGGCCGCGGCCGCCGCGCCGTCGATCATCTTCATCGACGAGATCGATTCGATCGCGCCCAAGCGCGGGCAGGTGTCGGGCGAGGCCGAAAAGCGGCTGGTCGCGCAGCTATTGAGCCTGCTCGACGGCATCGAGCCGAGGCAGAATCTGGTTGTCATCGCCGCCACCAACCGCCCCGAGGCACTCGACGAGGCGCTTCGCCGGCCTGGCCGCTTCGACCGCGAGATCGTCGTCGGGGTGCCCGACGAGCAGGGCCGCCGCGAAGTGCTGGAGATTCACACCCGCGGGATGCCGCTGGCGTCCGACGTCGACGTGCCGGAACTGGCGCGGCGTACCTACGGCTTCGTCGGCGCCGACCTCGCCGCGCTGGCCCGCGAGGCGGCGATGGAGGCGGTGCGGCGCATCATGCCGCGGATCAACCCGGAGGAAGACACGATCCCGACCGAAATCCTCGATGCCTTGTCGGTCGACGCCAATGATTTCGACAATGCATTGAAGCGGGTGCAGCCCTCGGCGATGCGCGAAGTCATGGTCGAGGCGCCGACCATCCGCTGGGAGGATATCGGCGGGCTCGACGACGCGCAGGAGAAGCTTCGCGAAGGCATCGAGCTTCCGCTCACCCACCCGGAAGCCTTCCGGCGCATCGGCATCCGCCCGGCCAAGGGATTCCTGCTCTACGGCCCGCCCGGCACCGGCAAGACATTGCTTGCCAAAGCGGCGGCGCGGGAAAGCAACGCCAATTTCATCGCCACCAAGTCGTCCGACCTCTTGTCCAAATGGTATGGTGAAAGCGAGCAGCAGATCGCGCGGCTGTTCGCCCGCGCCCGCCAAGTGGCGCCGACGGTGATCTTCATCGACGAGATCGACAGCCTGGTGCCGGCGCGCGGCGGCGGAATGGGCGAGCCGCAGGTCACCGAGCGGGTGGTCAACACCATCCTTGCGGAGATGGACGGGCTCGATGAGCTCAAGAGCGTGGTGCTGATCGGTGCGACCAACCGGCCGAGCCTCATTGATCCGGCGCTGCTTCGCCCGGGCCGCTTTGACGAATTGATTTATGTCGGGCCGCCCGACGCCTCGGGGCGCCGGCAAATCCTCGGCATCCACACCGCCGGAATGCCGCTTGGCGAAGACGTCGACCTCGACAGCCTTGCCGAGCGGACCGAGCGCTTCACTGGCGCCGACCTCCAGGACCTCGCCCGGCGGGCCGGCCTCACCGCGCTTCGCCGCGGGATCACCGAGCCGCTGGTCACTAAGGCCGACTTTGAAGCGGCGTTGGCCGAGACCCGCGCCTCGGTGACGGAAAAGATGCTCGAGGAATATGACCGTCTGCGCGACACGCTGAAGAGCGACGCAGTGCGCCCGTTGGGCGGGATCGGCTTCGTCCTGCCAGGCATGCTACGGTCACGCAACGAGAAGGACCCGGAGTCACCTGAGTCCGAGGGATCGGCTGCGCCAGGCGAGGACCAGGAGTAAGAGCGCCGACAGCCCGAACGGCAGGTTCGGCTCGAGCGTGTAGAGCGCAATGCCCAGCGCCGGTGCGGCGATGAAGCTGATGCCGTTGGCGGCGGTGATGACGCCCGCGACCGCGCCTTGCTCGGCCAGCGGGACCGCAAGCGAAGCTCCGGCAGTGAACGCCGGACGGGTCATGCCGAAGCCGAGCGACGCCAGCGCGTAGCCGATCGTGATCCCGTACAGGTCCTGCGCCAGCATCGTCCCGACCAGGCCGGCCGCGGCGACCACCGATCCCCAGATCATCAGCGCTCGCGGACCTGCGCCCAGCCGCGGGATCATCCCCCATTGCGCGGCAAGCGTCGCCGAGGCCCCGGCCATCATCACGATCGCGATCGACGTCTCCGATCCGGTCGGCTGCAGCTCCAGCCGGTCGATGACGAAGAAGCCGAGGCAGGTCAGCGTCGCTGCCTGGGCATGGCCGCTGGCGATTCCCGCGAGGATCCAGTCGCGGATCCTGGGGTCGTTCCATTTGAGCCGTTTCGCTCGGGGCGAGGTGGCGGCGATGACGCTGGCGCCGGTGACTGCCGAAGCCTGACTAGGATAGCTCATCGCCGCGCCGCGGCCGAGGCGGCGGCCGCTCTTGTCGTCGGGAAGCCAGACGAAAATTGCCGCGGAGACGCCGACCGCGATGATTGCAAAAGCAAACAATGGCCCGGATAATCCAAACGGGGCGAAGACGAACAACGGTGCTAGCGCCGGGCCGATGATCGTGCCGAGACCGAACGACGAGGACAGCGCCGACAGCGCCGCGACCCGTCCGCTGCGACGGGTGCGGGAGGCCAGATAAGCTTGCGTCGCCGATGGCGTGGCCGATCCCAGCGAACCGTAAATGGCACGAAACAGGCCGAACAGGGCGAAGGTGAGGGCGCCGCCGAGGGTCCCGCGAAGTCCAAGGTCGAGAACGATCCCGCACAGCAGCGTGGAAACGACGAAGCCGCCGAGGCCGACGAGGGTCAGGGCCTTGCGGCCATGCCGATCGCTTTTTTCGGCCCAGTACGGGGCGAGCAGCACCCACAGGATGGCCGACCAGGTGTAAGCGATCGCGACCCAGAAATCGGCAATCCCGATCTCGCGGCCGATCGCCGGCATGACCGATTGCAGCGCGGTATTGCCGGCCGCCGCCACCAGCATCGCCGCGTACAGCAGCAGGAAATGCCGCGAGTTGAGCGCCGTCGCTCCGACGGTACCGTTTTGGGCTAGCCCGGGCATGCCCCGCGCTTAGGCGCGCGCGCCGCGAAGCGGAACCTTGCCAATAGGCGGTGCATTTGCCAACGCAGCGCGCTCTTTACCATCGGAGCTTTCCCTTGCCCCCTTCGACCGCGAGATCAGTCAAGAGCCGCCGACACGCGGCCCGCTTCAACGACCGCCGAGCGCCGAGCCCGCGCTGGCAGTTTCTCCGCGGCTTCCTGAAGCATCCGGTGATGGTCGGCTCGATCATCCCGTCGAGCCGGACGCTCATCGAGCGAATGCTCAAGCCGGTCGATTGGGAGACAACCAAGCTGGTCGTCGAATATGGACCGGGGGTGGGTACCTTCACCCGTCCGATCCTCGAGAAGCTCGGGGACAAGGGTGTGCTGATCGCGATCGATACCAACGCCGACTTCATCCGCTACCTTCGCGAATCGATCCCCGACGAGCGGCTGGTGGCCGTGACCGGCTCGGCGGCGGACGTCGATCAGATTGTCCACGACCACGGCTTCGACCATGCCGATTATGTGCTTTCGGGAATCCCCTTCTCGACGCTGCCACCGGGCGTCGGCGATGCCATCGGCAAGGCGACGGCGAAGGTGCTAAGGCCCGGCGGCGCCTTCCTGGTCTATCAGTTCAGTGCCAAGGTGTTCGACTTCATCAGCCCCCACTTCGACCGCATCGACCGTGGTTTCGAGTGGATCAACGTGCCGCCCGCCAAGCTGTTCTGGGCGTGGAAAAGCCAGAGCACAGGCAAAGGCAAAGCCTGACCAGGCCCCGCACGTCAGCGGCTTTATTTTTCGGAACCGAGATTGAGCCTGCGGGTGACGGTATAATCCATCGACGTCACCAGCCAGTGCGACAGCGTCCATTTGAACCGTTTCCACAAGGTGGCGCGCTTGGCGTGAATCTCCGGCGTGATCTCCTCGCTTAGCGCCAGCTCGCGCCGGAAATAGCCATGCATCGCTGCGGCGAAGGCCTTGTCGTCGATGCGCAGCATGATCTCGAGGTTGATGTAGACGCTTCGGAAATCGAAATTCGCCGAGCCGATGTGGACGATATCGTCGATCATCATCAGCTTGGTGTGCAGCCGGGCCGGCTGATATTCGAACATCCGCACGCCGTTGCGGAGCATCCGCGCGTAATTGTGCCGGGCGGCGCCGATCGTCGCTTCATTGTCGGCCTTGCCTGCAGTGATGATCCTGACTTCGCCACGGCGGGCCATCTGGCCGATTCGCCGGAGCAGGAAGCGGGGCGGGGAGAAATAGGCCGAGATCACGTCGAGCTGGCGCGCGGTGCGCAGGTCGCGGGCAAAGCTTCGCGGCCACGGGTTGCGGGGGTTGAGGGGGCCGCTGAACTTCCACTGCAGCGGGCCGCGATGCTCGCTGAACCGAACGATCATCCGTCGCAGCGACCGCAGCGTTGCATCCGATTTGTTGGTCCAGCGGTAGAGGGCGTCGAAATAGTCGCAAGCGGTTTTGGCTGCGGGGCCGTCGACCGACAGCCAGAGGTCGCGCCAGTGGCGATAGCCCTGGTCGGTGAGATAATCACTGTGGATGTTGGCGCCGCCGATGATCGCGAGGCGGCCGTCGGCCACGGCCAGCTTCTGGTGGTTGCGAACGAGGTAACGCCGTCCGTATTTCGGGTGGAACAGGCAGAAGCTTCCACCCGCCTTGGCGAGCCCCGCGAAGAAGCTCGGCTGGACATTCCCGCAGCCAAAGCCGTCGAGCAACAGCTTCACCTCGACTCCACGCATCGCGGCCTCGACCAGCGCATCGCGGACCCGGGCACCGGCGGCATCGTTGTTGAAGATGTAGAACAGCAGCCTGACGCTGGTCCGGGCACCGTCGATCACTTCCAGGAGAGCCTGCATCCGGCCCTCGCCGGTCTCGATCAATTCCAGCCGATTGCCTTCGATCGTCGCCGTCACCTGGCGGTCGACGTGCTGCTGCGGTGGCCGTGCGGGTTCGAGCATTCCGCCACCGATGTGGCCGTGCAGCCGCGCTTGCGCAAGCATCCGCAATTTGCCGCTTCGGTTGACTTCCGGCGCTCCGGCAAGCTATTGGCGCCGCCTTCCCGCATTCCCTCAAATTTAGCCCACGGAGCCGCTGATGGCGCGCGTTACAGTCGAAGATTGTGTCGACAAGATTCCCAATCGCTTCGACCTCGTGCTTCTGGCGGCGCAGCGTGCCCGGCAGATTTCCGGCGGTGCCGACCTGACCATTGAGCGCGACCGCGACAAGAATCCGGTGGTGGCGCTTCGCGAGATCGCCGAGGAGACCCTCAGGCCCAAGGATCTGCACGAAGCGGTGATCACCAACCTGCAAAAGGTGCGGGTCGACGAAGAGGACGAGACCGACGAGCTGGCTTCGCTGAGCGAGTCGGCCGAGGCGCTCCGCCTGACCGCCGCGGCACCGCCGCGTCCGACCCCAAGCGGCAACGATTACGAATAATTGAAGCCGGCGGCTCTAAGCCGCCTGCTCGGTTTCCGCGGGCTGACGGGCGTCGGTCCACATCAGGTCGCTCAGCTGCAGCTCGCGGCCATCCTGCGACTGAACGCAAATCCGGCGGATTGGCCGGCCGTCGCGCACGTCTGCCAGCAGGATTGGCGGCTGTCCGCCGTTGCCCCAGCGCTCGCCCCATTGGCGAACCGCAAGCATCACCGGCAGCAGCGCCTCACCCTTGTCGGTAAGCGCGTAAATCACCTTGCGCTTGTCCGAAGGGTCGGCCGAGCGCTCCAGGATTTCGCCACAAACCAGCTTGCCGAGCCGGTCGGACAGAATGTTGCGCGCGATTCCGAGCCCAGCCTGGAACTGCTCGAAATGTCTAAGGCCGTTGAACGCGCCGCGAAGGATCAGAAAGGCCCACTTCTCGCCGATGAGCTCGACCGCGGCAGGGATCGGGCAGCTTAGCGCTGCCGTCCGGAATGCCTCGATGTCGGTGCCCGCTTTACCTGCAGCCACTCGTTGTCCTCCCAAGCGCGCAAGCAAAGCACAGAAGCCGGTCAATCGCCAGTTGCGAAATGCGTCAGGGACCATTCGCACTTGCAACAAACCGCTCCCGCGTCCCATCTAGGCACGCATGCTGAGGCAATATGAACTGGTCGAAAAGGTTCGATCCTACGATCCCGATGCGGACGAGGGCTTGATCAACCGCGCCTACGTGTTTTCGATGCAGGCCCACGGAAGCCAGGTGCGGGCTTCGGGCGACCCCTATTTCAGCCACCCGATCGAAGTTGCCGGGATCCTCACCGACCTCAAGCTCGACGACCAGACGATCGTCACCGCAATCCTTCACGACACGATCGAGGACACGCTGGCGACGCCCGAGGAGATCGAGCGGCTGTTCGGCAAGGACGTCGCGCGGCTGGTCGACGGCGTCACCAAGCTGTCGAAGATCGAGGCGCAATCGGAAAATCAACGCGCGGCGGAGAATTTGCGCAAATTCCTGCTGGCGCTCAGCGACGACATCCGCGTGCTGCTGGTCAAGCTCGCCGACCGGTTGCACAACATGCGCACGCTCCATCACGTCCCGGCGGAGGAGAAGCGCCGCCGGATCGCCCGCGAGACGATGGAGATCTACGCGCCGCTCGCTGAGCGGATCGGCATGTACGAGATGATGACCGAAATGCAATCGCTCGCCTTCAAGGAGCTGGAGCCGGACGCATTCGCATCGATCGCCAAGCGCTTGAAGCAGCTTCACGATGCCGGCGGCGATCTCGTCAACCGCATCGGCCTTGGGCTGCAGCTGCACCTTGCCGACAATGCGCTGGAAGCGCTGGTCACCGGGCGCGAGAAGCATCCGTTCTCGATCTGGAAGAAGATGGCCGAGCGGCACATCAGCTTCGAGCAATTGTCCGACGTCATGGCGTTCCGGGTGATCGTCGACAATGACGCGGACTGCTACCGGGCGCTTGGCCTGATCCACGCGCGCTGGCCGATGGTGCCGGGGCGATTCAAGGATTTCCTCTCGACCCCCAAGCGCAACGGCTACCGGTCGCTGCACACCTCGGTGATCCACGATTCCAAGATGCGAATCGAAATCCAGATTCGCACTCGCGCGATGCACGACCAGGCCGAGCGCGGGCTTGCCGCCCACTGGGCCTATAAGGAAGGCAAGCCGGTCGCCGATTTGAAGGTGCCGTGGATCGACGATCTCGTCGAAATCCTCGACCATGCCGAAAGCCCCGAGGAGCTGCTCGAGCATACCCGGATGGCGATGTACCAGGACCGGATCTTCGCTTTCACGCCCAAGGGCGAGCTGATCCAGCTGCCCAAGGGCGGCACCCCGATCGATTTCGCTTATGCCGTACACACCGCGCTTGGCGACAAGACCGTCGGCGCCAAGGTCAACGGCCGTGTGGTGCCGCTGCGCACCATCCTCGAGAATGGCGACCAGGTGGAGATTCTCGCGTCCGAGGCGCAGCATCCGCAGCCCTCCTGGCTGCGCTTCGTCGCCACCGGCAAGGCGCGGGCCGGAGTAAGGCGTTTCGTCCGCCACAAGGAGCGCGACGAGACCATCGAGCTTGGCCGCAAGATCTACGACGAGATCATCGGCCGGCTGCCCGCCGAGCTGGGCGAGGATGCGCTCAAGCGAGCGCTCAAGAAACTCAAGCTCGAAGACCGCGACGCGCTGATGATCGCGGTTGCCCGCAAGCGGATCAGCGACGAGGCGGTGATGGAGGCGCTGATGCCCGGGTCAGCCGGCGGCGACGTCGCGCCGCGCCCGTTGCCGCAGCGCACGGCAATCTCGATCAAGGGGCTGACGGCAGGCGTTGCTTACCATCTCGCCGGCTGCTGCCACCCGATCCCGGGTGACCGGATCGTCGGCCTCAGGCGCGAGGACGAAGAGATCGAGGTCCACGTCATCGGTTGCGACACGCTCGCCAGCGGCATCGACGCCGACTGGCTCGACCTCGCCTGGGGCGAGGGATCGGACGGCG
>JACCSV010000242.1 GCA_013812805.1 Sphingomonas sp.
TGCTGGCCTCGCACTGGGACGATGCGCGAATGGACGCGCTGCTGCTGCTGGTCCCGCACGCGCGAGCCCAGAATCACCGCGGGGTCGGCGACTTCCACTTGGGCCGAACCGGTCGCCTGCGCCGCCGCGAGCGCTCGCGTGTCGCCCCGTTCGTCTACACCGGCATCCAGATCGTCTCGAAGCGACTGCTCGAGGGCGCGCCGCAAGGGGCCTTCTCGACCAATATCCTGTGGGACCGGGCGATCGACAGCGGCCGCTGCTTCGGTGCGGTCCACCAGGGGCTGTGGTTCGACGTCGGGACGCCGCCGGCGATCCAGGCGACCGAGCTTTTCCTCGACCATGCCTGAGGCTGCCGGCGAGCGTCCGCGGCACCCCGCAGTCTTCACTATCCCGTCCCACCGGTCGTTCGCAGACTCGCTGGTCGCCGGGCTGATCGCCAAGCATCGCCGCGAGCCGCTGTCGCTGGCCAGCGGCCGACTGCTGCTGCCTAACAACCGGGCGGTGCGAAGCGTCACCGACGCGTTCGTCCGCGCCAGCGGCGGCGGGCTGGTGTTGCCGCGGCTGATTGCGGTCGGCGACCCTGAGCTCGAGGAGCGCATCGGCGGAGCGCTCGATCCGGCCGATGCCGACGAACCGGTGGCGCCCGCGGTCGAGCCGCTCGAGCGCCTGCTCGCGCTTGCCGATATCCTCCGCGCCGATGGCGAAACCGCTTCCGAGGCGCTGCGGCTTGCCGCCGACCTGGCGCGAACGCTCGATGCCTTGCTGATCGAGGAAGTCTTGCCGTCCCGGCTGGCCGACGCCGTCGCCGACGCGCCCGAGCTTGCGATGCACTGGCAAATCTCGCTCGACCGGCTTCGGGCGATCCTCAAGCAGTGGCCGCAGCGCCTTGCTGAATCCGGCACGGTTGATGCCGCGCAGCGCCGGAACCTGCTGCTTCGACGGCTGGCCCGACGTTGGCTAGCGGAACCGCCGGCCGGGTTTACCGTCGCCGCTGGGATCACCACCGCCGCGCCGGCGGTAGCGGAGTTGGTCAAAGCAGTCGCGTTCATGCCCGACGGAGCGGTGGTGCTGCCAGGCCTGGCGCGGGCATCGGCGCTGTCCGACGAGGAATGGGAAGCGCTTGGCCCCAACGAGCAGGGCAGAGCCGAGGAAACGCATCCGCAATTTCATCTGAAACTGCTGCTTGACCGGCTTGGCGTCGCCCGCGCGGAAGTGCGGCTGTGGCCTCGGGTCGGGCGCGCCGCGTCGCCGCCGTTGCGCGGTCGCGCCGTCACCAATGCAATGACCTCGGCGCGGTTCACCGACAAATGGAACGCGCTCAACCCGGCGGAACGGCGGCTGAGCGGAATTCGCACCGCCGAGCTGCCCGACGCAGCCGCTGAAGCGCAGGCGATCGCGCTTGCCTTGCGCGAAGCGGTGGAGACGCCGGGGCGGACGGCGGCGCTGGTCACCCCTGACCGGACCCTCGCGCGGCGAGTTGCGGCTCTGCTCGCCCGCTGGGAAATACAGGCCGACGACAGCGCCGGGCGGCCGCTTTCCGAGCTCCCCGCCGGCACCTTGCTGCTGGGGATTGCTGCGGCGCTTGCCGAAGACCTGGCGCCGGTGCCGCTGCTCGCGCTGCTCAAGCACCCGTCGGTCGGCGGCGAAGGCGATGAGCGCGTCGAGTGGCTGAAAAGTGTCCGGATCCTCGATCTTGCGCTGCGCGGGCCTCGCCCTGCTCCCGGCCTTGCCGGGCTCGATCGCCATTTTGCCGCCAAGGAAGATGAGGGCCGGATCCGCGGGTGTGCCGACGCGTGGGCCGTGGCTCGGCCTCGGCTGCAGTGGGCGGGTGCCGACGACGCGCTTACGCTTGCGGCCTTTTGCGACGTGGTTGTCAGTGGCGCGGAGGCGCTGGCTGGCAATGATGCGTGGCGCGGCCAGGATGGGCGGATCGCCGCGCAGCTATTGAGCGAGTTGCAGGCCTCGCCGGAAGCACAGCGGATGGCGGTGACGGCGCCGGATGCGGTCACAATCCTTCGCCAGCTGCTCGACGACCAGCGTATCCGGCCACCCTACGGCGGTCATCCTCGAGTATTCATCTGGGGCCTGCTCGAAGCCCGGTTGCAGCAGGCGGACCTGGTCGTGCTCGGCGGACTGAACGAGGGCTCGTGGCCGGCCGCTCCGGCGCCCGACCCGTGGCTCGCGCCCAAGATTCGAGCCAACCTCGGCCTTCCGGGGCTCGAATATCGAATCGGCCTGTCGGCGCATGATTTCGCCAGCGCGCTCGGCGCTCCCCAGGTGTTGATCACCCGGTCCAGGCGCGACGGCCGCTCGCCGACGGTGGCATCGCGTTTCTGGCTTCGGCTCAACGCGATGACCGGCGGCCTCGCCCGCGACCCGCGGCTCGAGCGGCTGGCGCTTGCGCTGGACGATCCCGGGCCGCAGCAGCCGGTGCGGAGGCCGGAGCCGTGCCCGCCAGCCGAGGCGAGGCCGAAGAGCATTTCCGTGACCCAGGTCGACCGGCTCAAGGCGGACCCGTTCGCTTTCTATGCATCGGCGATGTTGCGGCTGCGCAGCATCGATCCTGTCGACGACGACCACACCGCGCGGTGGAAGGGGAGCGCCGTTCACGAGGTGTTCGAGCATTGGCTTGGCGACGACGATTGCGATCCGGAAACGCTTCGGCCGCGGGCGCTCAAGCTGCTCGCCGACGATTCCATCCACCCGATGCTTCGGGCCTTGTGGCAGCCGCGGCTGATGGAGGCGATCGACTGGATCGCGGCGCTGGAGCGGAGCAATCAGGGGCAGGGTCGTCGACCGTTGAGGGCCGAGGCGACCGGCAAGGCGCTCATCGCCGGCGTCACCGTCGACGGGCGCGCCGACCGGATCGACCGAATGGCCGACGGCGGGCTGGCGATCATCGACTACAAGACGGGCGCGCCGCCGACGCGCAAGGCGGTCGACGCCGGATTTGCACTGCAACTGGGGCTACTCGGGCTGATCGCCGCGGCGGACGGCTTCGACGGCGTCTCGGGGCCGCCGCGAAGCCACGAATATTGGTCGCTGGCGCGAAACAAGGACGGGTTCGGGAAGCTGCACCGCGCGGACGAGAAAATGGGCGCGGTGGAATTTCTCGCCCATGCCGAGTCCAAGTTCGGGGATGCGGCAAGGCGCTGGCTGACGGGCAGCGAGCCATTCACCGCCAAGCTCAACCCCGCTTACGCGCCCTATGGCGACTATGACCAGCTGATGCGGCTCGAAGAATGGTACGGCCGCCGATGAGCCGCTTATTTCTTCTTCGGGCTCTTCTTGACGTTGGACGCGTAAAGCAGGGCAGCGACGATCGCCGCGGAGCCGATGCCGACCGCAACGCCGGCTTTCCTCAGCTTGGCTCGCCGCTCGCCCCCGGGCTGGTCGTCCGTGTCTTCGCTCATCGCCGATGCTCTATGCGCTTAGCGCTCGGTTTGGAAGCCGAATGAGCGCGCCGTTCAAGCCGCTGCCGCAGCTGGAGGGCGAGCAGGCGCTCGCGGCCGACCCCAGCGGGCACGCCTCGCTGTCGGCATCCGCGGGCACCGGCAAGACCCAAGTGCTGACCGCGCGCGTGCTCCGGCTGTTGCTGCAGGGCGCGCGACCGGATTCGATCCTGTGCCTGACTTTCACCAAGGCCGCGGCCGCGGAGATGGCCAATCGCATCGGCAAGCGGCTGGCCAACTGGGTGCGGCTTCCCGACAAGGTGTTGAAGAAGGAGCTGTTCGCGCTCGGCGAGGGCGACAGCCCGCTGCTCCTAGTGGAAGCTCGCCGGTTGTTCGCGCGGGTGCTCGAGGCCCCTGGCGGCCTCAAGATCCAGACCATCCACGCCTTTGCCCAGTCGCTGCTCGCCGCCTTTCCTGCCGAGGCCGATGTCGTTCCCGGCTTCCAGCCGATCGAGGGGCGGGCGGAGCAGGAGCTGGTCCGCCGAACGCTCGCCGACCTGCTTGCGGGCGCTGAAGCCGGCGGCGACGATCAGCTGATTGCCGACGTGCAATGCCTTAGCCACCGGGTCGGAGAAACCGGCGCGGTTGAGTATCTGCAGGCCTGCGCGAAACGCGCCGACGCGCTCGCGGCGTTCGGCGGGCGCGGCGACATAGAGCCTGAAATCCGCAAGCTGATGGGGCTTCCCGACGGCAATCCCGAGGAGCTGCTGCTCAACCGCTGTCGCGACGACGACTTCGACTGCTCCAAACTTCGGCGGCTGCTCGGAGCGAACCGCCAGTGGGCGACCGACAGCGGCCGCACGATTTGCGCCAACATCGAGGACTGGCTGAACGGCCGTCCCGAGGCGCGGGTCTCCGGCCTCGACAGACTGGCCAACAAGCTCGTCACCAAGGACTTCAGGC
>JACCSV010000252.1 GCA_013812805.1 Sphingomonas sp.
TGAAATGGCCACCGCCACGCTCGAAAAGGGCCCGCTGGGCCTCGAAAACCCGATGGGAACCGACGGCTTCGAGTTCGTCGAATATGCCGCCCCCGACCCGGAGCTGCTGCGCGACCTGTTCACGCGGATGGGTTTTCCCGCAGTTGCCAGGCACAAGCGCAAGAACGTCACGCTCCACCGCCAGGGGGACTGCAACTTCATCATCAACTCGGAAGCCGGAAGCTTCGCCGAGCAGTTCGCAAGCAAGCACGGCCCCTGCGCCTGCGCGATGGCGTTCCGCTTCAAGAATGCCTCGGCCGCCCACCGGCGGGCGCTTGAGCTCGGCGCCACCGACGTCGAGATCGACGCCGCGCAAGGCGAGTTGCCGATCCCGGCGATCGAAGGCATCGGCGGCTCGCGCCTCTATTTCGTCGACCGCTACGCCGACAAGGGCACGATCTACGACGTCGATTTCGACTTCTTTCCCGATTGGCGCGAGCGCGAAGCCGCCCACGCGTCGCACCTCACCTACATCGACCACCTGACGCACAACGTGAACCGCGGCAACATGGCGACCTGGGCCGACTTTTACGAACGGCTCTTCAACTTTAAGGAAATCCGCTATTTCGACATAGAGGGGAAGGTCACCGGCTTGTTCTCCAAGGCGATGACCAGCCCGTGCGGCAAGATCCGCATCCCCTTGAACGAAAGCCAGGACGACAAGAGTCAGATCGAGGAATTCCTGCGCGAGTATAAAGGCGAAGGCATCCAGCACATCGCGCTCGGCAGCGAGGACATCTACGCGGCCGTCGACACCATCCGCGCCCGCGGCATTCCGTTTCAGGACACGCCCGACACCTATTACGAGATGCTGCCGACACGCATCCAGGGCCACGACGAGGACATTGCCGAGCTTGAGAAGCGCGGGATCCTGATGGATGGTGCGCCGACCGAGGGGCAGGGGCTGCTGCTGCAGATCTTCACTCAGAACGTGATCGGCCCGATCTTCTTCGAGATCATCGAGCGCAAGGGCAACGAAGGCTTCGGCGAAGGCAATTTCAAGGCACTATTCGAAAGCATCGAGCTTGATCAAATGCGCCGCGGGGTCATCTAGGAGAGGTGACCGAAGTCTTCATCTGCGACGCTGTCCGCACTCCGATCGGCCGCTACGGCGGCGCGCTGAGCTCGGTCCGCGCCGACGACCTCGCCGCAATCCCGATCCGCGCGCTGATCGACCGCAACCCTGACGTCGATTGGGCCGATCTCGACGACATCATCCTCGGCTGCGCCAACCAGGCGGGCGAGGACAACCGCAACCTGGCGCGGATGGCGGGACTGCTCGCGGGCCTTCCCGACAGCTCCGGCGGAGTCACGTTGAACCGCCTGTGCGGCTCCGGCCTCGATGCGGTGGCGATGGCGGCGCGGGCGATCCGCGGCGGCGAGTCCGACCTGATCATCGCCGGCGGCAGCGAAAGCATGAGCCGCGCTCCGTTCGTCATGCCCAAGGCGGAAAGCGCGTTCGACCGCCGCGCCGAAATCTACGACACCACCATCGGCTGGCGCTTCGTCAACCCGAAGATGAAAGACGCCTACGGCGACGACACCATGCCGTCGACGGCGGAGAATGTGGCGCAGGAGTTTCAGGTCACGCGCGAGGACCAGGACGCGTTCGCAATGCGCAGCCAGCAACGCACCGCGGCCGCCCAGGCCAACGGCCGGCTCTCCGCCGAGATCGTCCCGGTCGAGATCGCCCAGCGCAAGGGCGACCCGCTCCGTGTCGACAGCGACGAGCACCCCCGTCTTTCCAACCTCGACAAGCTCGCCGCCCTCACGCCTATCGTCCATAAGGACGGCAGCGTCACCGCCGGCAACGCTTCGGGCGCCAACGACGGCGCCGCGGCGATCATCATCGCCTCGGAGGCGGCGGCCAAGCGCAACGGCCTGACGCCCCGCGCGCGAGTGCTTGGCGGCGCCGTCGCCGGAGTGCCGCCGCGGATCATGGGCATTGGCCCGGCCCCGGCGTCGCAGAAGCTGCTCAAGCGGCT
>JACCSV010000274.1 GCA_013812805.1 Sphingomonas sp.
GCTGCCGCCCCCGCGCAGGCCTCGTTTGGCCGAATTTTCGGTCTTTGTTCCGGCACGTTACTGCAACATTTCGGCCGGTGGCCGGTTTAATCGACGGTCGCGCAGGTCGCGAGACCGACGGGAGATGGTGCACGCAATGGGCGACGAATCTCTGTCGAGCTGGATGCGCGCACTGATCGCCTACGTCCGATCAGGCGAGCCCGATCTCACGAACCGCCAGATGGCGCTGCTGATGCTCGTCTATCTGACGCCGGGCCCGCACACCGTCCGTGGTCTTGCCAAGGTGCTGGGCGTTTCCAAGCCGGTGGTCACTCGCGCCTTGAATACGCTTGGCGCGCTCGGCTATCTGCGCCGCGAGCGAGACCAGGACGATCGCCGCAACGTCTTCGTCGTCCGCACCAGCAGTGGGGCGCAATTCCTTGAAGGCTTCAAGCGCAACCTCCGGGAAAGCGACCGCGTCGCCGCGGCCCACCGGCCGATCATCGGACAGTCGCCCGCCTTCGCGCACCAGCGCTGAAGGCTTCGCACTAAGCGGCCCGTCCGAGCTTCCGGACCCCCGCTTCCATGCCTATCGCCGCGACCTGGCCGACGTTTCGCTCGCCGGCCGGGTCATCGCTTACCACTTCGTTGAGCCGATCGAGCGCAGGATCGCCCAGGCTTCGGTGCTGCGGGCCGACTCGTCCGACGAGGCCGAAGTGCTGGCGCATCTCTCGCCGGGCGATCGCATGCGCATGCTCGACAACAGCGTCGGCTGGGTCTGGGGCTATGCCGGTGAGGACGGCCGCGTCGGTTACGTCCGCTCGGAGGCTTTGGCCTGAGCCGTCACATCTCGCCGCGAGCGCGGCGGATAGCGTACCAGCGCTGCACATTCGCCTGGTGCTGCTCGAAGGTATCGGCGAACACATGACCGCCGGTCCCGTCCGCGACAAAATAGATCGCCTTGGTGTCGGCCGGGTCAAGCACCGCGGCGATGCTGTCACGCCCCGGGTTGGCGATCGGCCCGGCGGGCAGGCCCGGCCGCCGGTAGGTGTTATAGCCGGTGTCTGCCACCAGCTCGGAGCGCAGGATTCGTCTCCCGAGTGGCTTGCCCTTGGTCACCGGGTAGATGACCGTCGGGTCAGCATCGAGCTTCATCCCGATCTTCAACCGATTGCAATAGACCCCCGCAACCGTCCGCCGCTCCGAGGGCTTGCCGGTTTCCTTCTCTACAATCGAGGCTAGGGTGACCGTCTCCTGCTTCGAGGTGATCGGGCACTTGTCAGTCCTCTTCGCCCACAATTGGTCGAGGGTTTTGGTCATTGCCGCCTGCATTCGCGCGAGAACCGCCGCACGTGTCTCCCCGCGCTGGTAGCCGTAGGTGTCCGGAAGCACCGAGCCTTCCACGGGCAGCGGCGCCGGGCCGGCAAGGTGCGGCACTGCCGCGAGCTTCTCCTGCACGATGATCGAGGGCGTCCCCTCGGCGATGGTGACGAGCCGCTGGACCGGGCGGCCGTGCTGCAGCAGGTCGAGCACGCCCGAAGCGCTGGCGCCCCTGGGGATCTCGAACTCGCCGGCCTGCACGGGGTCGGAGGAGCCGAGCAGCCGCGCCATTGCCCGGAACGTGGTCGCATTGCCGGGGATCGCGCTTTGCTTGTCGAGCTGGGCGGCGACCGAGGCGAGGCTCGAGCCCTCCTCGACGATCAGCGTGTGCGGCCCGGCCTTTGGCCCGGGGCTCCACCACAACATCCACACGGTAACCAGCGCGGCGAGCAGCGCGGCGATCAGCGCGGCGATCAGCGCTCTGGCCGCGCCGACCAGCAGAAGGCGCCTCACACGGCCTTCATGATCAGCGAAGCGTTGGTCCCGCCGAAGCCGAAGCTGTTGTTGAGCACGGCGCGCACCTGGCGTTGCTTGGGCTGGTGCGGAACGAGGTCCACCCCGGCGCAGCCGTCCGACGGATTGTCGAGGTTGAGGGTGGGCGGCACCACCTGGTCGCGCATTGCGAGGATGCAGAAGATGCTTTCGACCGCCCCGGCGCCGCCGAGCAGATGCCCGATCGCCGACTTGGTCGAGCTCATCGACATGGTGGCGATGGCATTGCCGAACAGCTTGCGCACCGCTCCCAGCTCGAGCTCGTCGCCGAGCGGCGTCGAGGTGCCGTGGGCGTTGATATAGTCGATGTCGGACGGCTGGAGCCCGGACTTCCTCAGCGCCATTTCCATCGAGCGGTAGGCGCCCGAGCCTTCCGGATGGGGCGCGGTCACGTGGTGCGCATCGCCCGACAGGCCGTAGCCGATGACTTCGGCGTAGATCTTCGCCCCGCGGCGCTTCGCGTGCTCATATTCCTCGAGCACCACCACGCCCGCGCCTTCGCCCATGACGAAGCCGTCGCGGTCGCGGTCGTAGGGGCGGCTCGCTTTTTCCGGCTGGTCGTTGAAATTGGTCGAAAGCGCCCGCGCCTGGGCAAAGCCGGCGATGCCGATGCGGCAGATGGTCGCCTCCGAGCCACCCGCGAGCATGATGTCGGCATCGTCGTCCTTGATCATCCGCGCGGCGTCGCCGATCGAATGAGCGCCGGTCGAGCAGGCGGTCACCACTGCATGGTTGGGCCCCATCAGCCCGTGCTTGATCGACACCTGGCCCGAGACGAGGTTGATCAGCCGGCCGTGGACGAAGTGCGGGCTGACCCGGCCGGGGCCTTTCTCGTGGAGCAGGATGCTTTCGCTCTCGATGCCGGGAAGTCCGCCGATGCCGGATCCAATCGAGACGCCCGCGCGATAGCGCATCTCCTCGGGCATGTCGGTCAGCCCGGCGTCCTCGACCGCCTGGCCCGCAGCGTCGATGCCATAGACGATGAACGGGTCGACCTGCCGCTGGACCTTATGGTCGACTCGCTTTGCCGGATCGAACCCGTATTCGTGACTTGCCGGCTTCACCTCGCAGGCGATGCGGCACTTCTGGTCGCTGGCGTCGAACCTGGTGATCGGCCCCGCGCCGCTCCTGCCCGCCAGGATGTTCTTCCAGCTGGTCTCGACGTCGCTGCCGAGCGGCGTCACCAGGCCAAGACCAGTCACCACGACACGGCGCATCACTGTCTCCATGTGCAACAGGCCCAAACCCGTTCGGGGCTGAGCCTGCGTCCTTCGATACGCCCCCCGGA
>JACCSV010000316.1 GCA_013812805.1 Sphingomonas sp.
CCTGCATCTCGTAGTTGAGCGCGACGTCTGGGCCCATCTCGCCCTCATATTCGAAGTCGAGCTGGATCTCGTCGAGCAGCTTCACCGCGCCGCGAAGCTCGTCGATGTGGGTGCCAGGCGGGTTGCCAGAGGTGGTGTAGGAGATGAAGGCGATCCTCGGCTCCATCCCCATCCGCCGGGCGAAGGCTGCCGAGCGCATCGCGATCGCGGCGAGCTGCTTGGCGGTGGGCCGCTCGGTCACGGCGGTGTCGGCGATCAGCACCGTGCGGCTGCGCAAAACGACGATGTTGACCCCAAACGGGGTCGCGTCCTTTTCATCGTCGACGATCATCCGCACCTGCTTCAGCGACTGGCTGAACGGCCGCGTCGTGCCGGTGATCATCGCATCGGCTTCGCCAAGCGCGAGCATCGCCGCCGCGAAAAAGTTGCGGTCCTGGTTGACCATGCGCTCCACTTCGCGGTGCAGCAGGCCCTGCCGCTGGCAGCGGTTGTAAATGTAATCGACGGCGCGCCCGACGAGCGGTGAATTGCGACTATTGAGCACTTCGTAACTTTCCGGGTCGTCGGCCCCCATTTCCCGAAGCAGGTCGTGGACGTTCTCGCGCCCCACCAGCACCGGGGTGCCGTAACCCGCTTCCTTGAACGAGATCGCGGCGCGCAGCACGTTGGGCTCCTCGCCTTCGGCGAACAGCACGCGCTTGGGATCGGCCCGGGCCGCGTCGTAGGCGAGGCTGAGCACCGTCACCGTCGGGTTGAGCCGGGCGCGAAGCTGGTGCCGGTAAGCGTCCATGTCCGCGATCGGCTTTTGCGCAACGCCGCTGGCGATCGCCGCTTCGGCGACGGCGGAGGCGACCACCTCCATCAGCCGCGGGTCGAACGGTGCGGGGATGATGTAATCGCGGCCGAATTTCTGGGCCCGGCCGCCGTAAGCAGCGGCGACTTCCTCGGGCACCGCCTCGCGGGCAAGCTCGGCGAGCGCCCGGGCGGCGGCGATCTTCATCTCTTCGTTGATGGCGGTGGCGCGAACGTCAAGCGCCCCGCGGAAGATGAAGGGGAAGCCAAGCACGTTGTTGACCTGGTTGGGAAAGTCCGAGCGGCCGGTGGCGATGATCGCGTCGGGGCGGACAGCGGTCGCGTCGGGCGGCCAGATTTCCGGATCGGGATTGGCCATGGCGAAGATGATCGGCTCGCCCGCCATCGTCTTCACCATCTCCGGCTGCAGCGCGCCCGCCGCTGACAGGCCGAGGAAGACGTCGGCGCCGACGCAGGCATCGGCCAGCGTCCGCGCTTCGGTCTCGATCGCGTGCGCCGACTTCCATTGGTCAAGATCGGTCCGGCCTTTGTGAATGACGCCCTTGCGGTCGCACATCGTCACCTGGTCGCCGCGAACGCCCATCGCCTTGATCAGCTCGGTGCAGGCGATCGCCGCAGCGCCGGCGCCGTTGACCACCACCTTGACGTCCTTGAACTGGCGGCCGGTGAGGAAGCAGGCGTTGATCAGGCCAGCGGCGGTGATGATCGCGGTGCCGTGCTGGTCGTCGTGGAACACCGGGATGTTCATCCGCTCGCGAAGCGTCTGCTCGATCTCGAAGCAGTCGGGCGCGGCGATATCCTCGAGGTTGATGCCGCCAAAGCTCGGCTCGAGCAGCGCAACGGCCTCGATGAACTTGTGGCAGTCGTCGGTGTCGACTTCGATGTCGATCGAATCGACGTCGGCGAAGCGTTTGAACAGCACCGCTTTGCCTTCCATCACCGGCTTGGAGGCAAGCGCGCCGAGATTGCCGAGGCCGAGGATGGCGGTGCCGTTGGAGATGACGGCGACGAGGTTGCCCTTGGCGGTAAGCTCGTAGGCGCGGCCGGGATCCTCGGCGATCGCCCGCACCGGAACCGCGACGCCGGGGGAATATGCAAGGCTGAGGTCGCGCTGGGTCGCCATCGGCTTGGAGGCGATGATCTCGATTTTTCCCGGGCGGCCGCGCGAGTGGAAATCGAGCGCCTCTGCTTCCGAGAATTTGACGTTGCTTTCGCTCATGGCCGTGGGCCTTACCTGAACCATCACCCCCGCGAAAGCGGGGGCACAGACCTGGCGATTTGCTGGGTTCCCGCTTTCGCGGGAATGACGAGGGCAGAGTTTCCCGCTACCTCAGTCCGATGGCCCGAGCCGACGCCCAGACCCCGATGATGGCGCAATATCACCGCCTCAAGGCGGAAGCCGGCGATGCCTTGCTGTTCTACCGGATGGGCGATTTCTTCGAGCTGTTCTTCGACGATGCCAAGGTGGCGGCGGCCTGCCTCGACATCGCGCTGACGAAACGCGGCGAGAGCGGCGGCGAGGCGATCCCGATGTGCGGCGTGCCGGTGCATTCCGCCGATTCCTACCTGGCGCGGCTGATCAAGGGCGGCAATCGCGTCGCCATCGCCGAGCAGATCGAAAGCCCGGCAGAGGCGAGGCGGGCGCGGGGCTCGAAGGCGTTGGTCGAGCGGGCGATTGTCCGGCTCGTCACGCCCGGAACGCTGACCGAGGAGACCTTGCTCGATTCGGGCGCGGCCAACTGGCTGGCGGCGATCGGCCGGGCGGGGGAGGATTGGGCGATCGCCGCTGCGGACATCTCCACCGGCCGGTTCGAGCTGGTCGCCTGCGGCCCCGGCGAGCTAGCGTCGGAGCTTGCCCGCCTGTCGCCCGCCGAGACGCTGGCCGAGGGCAAGGTTCCCGGAGTGACGACGCGAGCGGGCAGCGGCGGGTTCGACAGCGCCGCCGGGGAACGGGCGCTCAAGCGGAAATTCGGGCTCGCGACGCTCGACGGGATCGGCGCTCCATCACGCGCCGAACTCGCCGCGGCCGGTGGATTGCTGGCTTATCTCGACGCGACCCAGAAGGGCGCCGGTATCCTGCTCGACGCCCCAAGGCGGATCGCCCGCTCGGCCTACATGCAGATCGATGCGGCGACTCGCGAGAGCCTTGAGCTGACGCGCTCGGCGTCCGGTGGCGTCGCGGGTAGCCTGCTCGGCGAGATCGACCGCTGTGTCACCGCCTGTGGGCGCCGGCTGATCGCCGCCGATCTTTCGGCGCCGCTGACCGAGAAGGCGGAAATCGACGCCCGGCTCCAGCTCGTGTCGTGGTGTTTCGGCGACCAGCTGCGGCGCGAGCGGACTCGCTTGGCGCTCAAGGCGTTGCCCGACGTCGCCCGCGCCCTCGCCCGGCTGACGGCGGGGCGAGGCGGGCCGCGCGACCTTGCCCAGCTGCGCGATGGGCTCGCCGCAGCCGATGCGCTGCGCGGCGAGCTCGAGCGGGAGCCGGACCGGCCGCCGCTGCTGGTAAGCCTACTGCCACGCCTCGGCGGGCACGATGCGCTGGTCGGCAAGCTCGGCGTGGCGCTGGTCGACTCGCCGCCGCTCGACGCCGCCAAGGGCGGCTACGTCCGAGAAGGCTACGATGGCGCGCTCGATACGCTACGCTCCGCCTCGTCGGACGGGCGCCGCGCGATTGCGGCGCTGGAAGCGCGCTACCGCGATGCCACCGGCGTGTCCTCGCTCAAGATCCGGCACAATGCGGTTCTCGGTTACCATATCGAAGTCGCGGCGCGACACGCCGACGCGCTGATGGCGCCGGACAGCGGCTTCACCCATCGCCAGACGCTGGCCGGAGTCGTGCGCTTCAATTCGCCCGAGCTTCACGAGGAAGCGTCGCGGGTGGTCGAGGCCGGCGGCCATGCGCTGTCTGCCGAGGCCGCGCACCTGGAAGAGCTGACAGCGCTGGCGGTCACGCAAAGCCCGGCGATCCTCGCCACCGCCGACGCACTGGCGCGGATCGATGTCGCAGCCGCCCACGCCCAGCGCGCCGCGGAAGGCGGTTGGGTGCGGCCGACGCTGACCGACCAGCCGTGCCTCGAAATCGAGGCAGGGCGGCATCCGGTCGTCGAAAGCGCCCTTCGCCAGTCGGGCGAGCGGTTCGTCGCCAATGATGTCGAACTCGGCCCGCATGACCGGCTGTGGCTGATCACCGGCCCCAACATGGGCGGCAAGTCGACCTTCCTGCGCCAGGCGGCGCTGGTCGCAGTGCTGGCGCAGAGCGGCGCGTTCGTCCCCGCCGCACGCGCGAAAATCGGCATCGTCGATCGATTGTTCAGCCGCGTCGGAGCCGCCGACAATCTGGCGCGCGGCCGCTCGACCTTCATGGTCGAAATGGTCGAAACCGCGGCGATCCTTGCTCAGGCAAGCCCGCAGAGCCTCGTCATCCTCGACGAGATCGGCCGCGGCACCTCGACCTACGATGGCCTGGCGATCGCCTGGGCGGTGGTCGAGGCGATGCACGACCAGGTCAGTTGCCGAACCCTGTTCGCGACCCATTACCATGAGCTCACCCGCCTTGCCGGGCGGCTGGAGGCGCTGTCGCTGCACCACGTCCGCGCGCGCGAATGGAAGGGCGACCTGGTGCTGCTGCACGAAGTCGCCGGCGGCGCCGCCGACCGAAGCTACGGAATCGCCGTCGCCAAGCTCGCGGGGCTTCCCCCAGGGGTGGTCGGGCGAGCCAAAGCGGTGCTCGCCAAGCTCGAAGCCGGGCGCGACGCTACCGGTGGCATCGCCGCCGGGCTCGACGATCTGCCGCTGTTCGCCGCGGCGGTCGAGGAAAACGCTCCCGATCCGCTCGGCGAGGCGGTGGCCGCGGTCGAGCCCGATGGGCTGAGCCCGCGTGAGGCGCTGGAAGCGCTGTACCGGATCAAGCATTTGTGGGCCGAGCGGGGGTCGTCATGAACGCGCCGTTCGACCCGATCGACAATCGTCGAGCGATCATCGACCCGCGCAGGATCGCCGAGTGCATGCAGTCGGGAAACGCGAGCGAGGGGCTGCGCGAGGCGCTGGAGCAGGGACGCGAGGAAATTGCCGGGCGCCTGCGCGCGCGCCCGGAGCGCGGCCGGGCGGCGGCGCGAGCCACGGCTTATCTGCACACCCAGCTGGTGCGCCTCGCCTACGAGCATGTGACCGGCGACGCGCCGCCCGAGCTTGCGATCGTCGGCATGGGCGGAACCGGCCGCGGCGAGATGGCGCCGTTCAGCGACGTCGACTTGATGTTCCTGACCCGCGCCAAGCCCGCGAGCGATGTCGAGAAAACGGTCGAGGCCGTGCTGTACCTGCTGTGGGACCTCAAGCTGAAGGTCGGCCACTCGCTTCGCTCGGTTCCTGAGCTGATCAAGCTCGCAAAGTCGGACGCGACCATTCGCACCGCCTTTCTCGAAGCGCATTTGCTATGGGGCAGCGAGGATGTGTTCGACGAGGCGCGGCAGCGCTTTAAGGCGAAGATCGTCGCCAGCTCGGCCGCCGAATTCGTCGCAGCCAAGCTCGCCGAGCGCGATGAGCGCCACGTCCGGATGGGCGACAGCCGCTACGTCGTCGAGCCCAACATTAAGGACGGCAAGGGCGGGCTTCGCGACCTGCACACGCTCTACTGGATCGGCAAATATGTTTACGACGTGCAAAGCCCCGCCGAGCTGGTCTCGGTCGGGTTGCTGAGCGCAGAGGAATTTAGCGCGTTCGAGCGCGCCGAGCGCTTTTTGTGGGCCGTGCGCTGCCACCTCCACCTCGAAGCCGGACGCGCCGAGGAGCGGCTCAGCTTCCAGTACCAGAAGCAGATCGCCGAGCGGATGCGCTACGCCGACCGGCCGGGCAAATCCGCCGTCGAGCGGTTCATGCATTTCTATTTCCTCAACGCCAAAACCGTCGGCGACTTGACGGGCGTCTTCCTGGCGCAGCTCGACGAACAGATGGGGCGCAGCGGCTTCCGTTTTGCGCTGCCGACGATCCGCCGCCGGCCCAAGCGCCTGTCCGGGTTCGTCCTGGAGCGCGGCCGGTTGACGATCCCCTCGGACGATTTCTTCGCGGGCAATCCGGCGCGGCTGCTGGAGATGTTCGCGCTCGCCGCTCGCGAGCGGCTTGAGATCCACCCGACGGCGATGCGCGCTGCGACCCGCGATGCGCGGCTGATCAAAGTCAAGGTGCGCAAGGACCCGCGCGCCAACGCCTTGTTCCTGGACGTGCTGACCAACCTCAATTCGCCCGACGTGGTGCTGCGCTGGATGAACGAGGCCGGCGTGTTCGGCCGCTTCATCCCTGACTTTGGCCGAGTCGTCGCGCAGATGCAGTTCGACATGTACCACCACTACACGGTCGACGAGCATGCGATCCGGGCGATCGGCCTGCTAGCGGCAATCGAGCGGGGCGAGCTTGCCGAGGATCACCCGCTGTCCACGGCCTTGTTCAAACAGATCGCCTCGCGGCGAGTGTTGTACGTAGCGGTGCTGCTCCACGACATCGCCAAGGGTCGAAGCGGCGACCACAGTGTGCTCGGCGAGCAGGTCGCGCTCGACCTGTGCCCGCGGCTGGGGCTCGACCAGGCGGAAACGGAGACCGTCGCCTGGCTGGTACGCTATCACCTGCTGATGTCGGCGACCGCGTTCAAGCGCGATCTCGCCGACCCCAAGACGATTGAGGATTTCGTCCGCCGGGTGCAAAGCCCGGAGCGGCTACGGTTGCTGCTGATGCTGACGGTCGTCGACATCCGCGCCGTCGGCCCCGGTGTATGGAATGACTGGAAGCGGCTGCTGCTTCGAACCCTGTTCGACGCTGCCGAGGAAAAGCTGCGGTTGGGCCACAAGCAGCGGGGCCGGAGCGAGATCGTCGCCGAGCGCCAGCTGACCCTCGCCGCCAGCCTCGGCTGGAACGCCAAGGCGGCGCGCGCCAGTGCGCGGCGCCTGCCGGACAGCTATTGGCTGGCGGAGCCGCTGGATGTGCAGATTTCCAACGCTCGGCAGATCGCCACCGCCG
>JACCSV010000324.1 GCA_013812805.1 Sphingomonas sp.
ACGGTGCTCAAGATCGCCGGCGCGGCGCGGATGAATGTCGTCATTTCCGGCGGCACCGGCTCGGGCAAGACGACCATGCTCAATGCCCTCTCGAAGATGATCGACCCGGGCGAGCGCGTCATCACCATCGAGGACGCCGCCGAGCTGAGGCTGCAGCAGCCGCACTGGCTGCCACTGGAGACCCGGCCACCCAACCTCGAGGGCCAGGGCGCGATCACCATCCGCGACCTGGTCATCAACGCGCTTCGCATGCGCCCCGACCGAATCATCCTCGGCGAGATCCGCGGCAGCGAGTGTTTCGACCTGCTCGCGGCGATGAACACCGGCCACGACGGCTCGATGGCGACGCTCCACTCCAACTCCCCGCGCGAGTGCTTGGCGCGCATGGAGAACATGGTGATGATGAGCGACATCAAGATCCCGAAGGAGGCGATCAGCCGGCAGATTGCCGATTCGGTCGATCTCATCGTCCAGGTGAAGCGCCTCCGCGACGGCTCGCGCCGGACCACCAACATCACCGAGGTGATCGGGATGGAAGGCGACGTCATCGTCACGCAGGAGTTGTTCAAGTTCGAATATCTCGACGAGAGCGCGGACGGGAAGATTCTCGGCGAATATCGCTCGATGGGCCTTCGCCCCTATACGCTGGAAAAGGCCAAGCAATATGGCTTCGACCAGCCCTACCTGGAGGCGTGCCTGTAGCCGCCAAGCTCTTGCTTTAGATGCTCCCGAACCGCATCAGCTGCCCGGACAGTTCAGGGAGAAGATGATGTCGGCCTCATATTTTGCTCGCGGCCTGATCCGTGCCGCGCTACTCGGCTCGGCATTGGTCCTCGCAGGCGGCTGCGCCGCCGGCACCGGCTCCTTTGCCAAGCCTCAGGCGAGCCCAGCCCTCGCGGCAGCGGTCGCCAGCCCGAACCGCCTCCCCGCTTATGTCGCCCGCGATCCCTACCGACATCCGGTCGAGACATTGTCTTTCTTCGGAGTTGCTCCCGACGACACCGTGGTCGAGATATTCCCGGGCGGCGGCTGGTACACGGAAATCCTCGCGCCTTATGTCGCGGGGCGCGGCGCTTACTATGCGGTTGCGTCTGACCAAGGGTTGGCGAACGTCCGCCGGATGCAGCAGAATTTCCCCCAGCGTTTCGGCGCCGTGCGGCTCGCCAATTTCCCTACCGACGATGCCGCCAAGCGCGTGCCGGACGGAAGCGCCGACGTCGTGCTGACCTTTCGCAACGTCCACAACTGGATGATGGGCGACAAGCCCTATGCCGACGTCGCCTTTCGCCAGATGTTCGCGATGCTCAAGCCAGGTGGAACGTTGGGCGTGGTCGATCACCGGCTGCCGGAAAGCGCCGACAGTGCGCGCGAACGCTCCAGTGGCTATTTGAAAGTGTCGACGGTTCGCCGTCTCGCCGAAGCCGCCGGGTTCCGTTTGGTCGCTGCATCCGACATCAACGCCAATCCGGCCGACACGGCCGACTGGCCGGAAGGCGTGTGGACGCTTCCGCCGACGCTGCGGCTGAAGGACAAGGATCGGGCTCGCTATCTGGCGGTTGGGGAAAGCGACCGGATGACGCTGAAGTTCGTGAAGCCTCGATAATGGCGACGTCGCTTTTTTCAGCGAGCATACAGGCAATCGTCTGATATGTAGCGTCATTGCGGCCGGGGGGCCGCTCAACCGGGTGGGGGGAGAGTCGACGACGGAGACATAGGTGAACGTCCAGAACCCCCGCGAATTCCTCGATCGCCGTGAGCTCCTGACTGCCCTGAGGGCGCTTAGGAGAGGCGATTTCTCCGTCCGCTTGTCCGAGGACGCCGACGGTGTGGACGGCGAGATCGGCTCGCTGTTCAATGAGGTCGTCGCCCTCAATCAGGAGATGGCGCAGGAATTCGAGCGAATCTCCAAGGTCGTCGGCAAGGAAGGCAAGATCACCCAGCGCGGCCGGGTCAAGAACGCCCGCGGCGGCTGGGAAACCGCAATCCGCTCCGTCAACGAGCTGATCGACGACATGGTGCAGCCGACCGCCGAGGTTGCCCGAGTCATCGGCGCCGTCGCCAAGGGCGATCTTTCCCAGTCGATGACGGTCGAAATCGACGGCCGCCCACTGCGCGGCGAGTTCCTGCGCATCGGCAAGATCGTCAACACCATGGTCGAGCAGCTCGCCTCCTTCGCCTCCGAGGTGACGCGCGTCGCCCGCGAAGTCGGAACCGAGGGCAAGCTTGGCGGCCAGGCCAACGTCAAGGGCGTCGCCGGCACTTGGAAGGACCTTACCGACAACGTCAACGCGATGGCGACCAACCTCACCGGCCAGGTCCGCAACATCGCCGAGGTGACGACCGCGGTGGCCTCGGGCGACCTTTCCAAGAAGATCACCGTCGAGGTGAAGGGCGAGATCCTCGAGCTGAAGAACACGATCAACACCATGGTCGATCAGCTCAACTCGTTCGCGTCCGAGGTCACGCGCGTCGCCCGCGAAGTCGGCACCGAAGGCAAGCTTGGCGGCCAGGCGCGGGTGGAAGGCGTCGGCGGCACCTGGAAGGACTTGACCGACAACGTCAATCTGATGGCCGCGAACTTGACCGGCCAGGTCCGCAACATCGCCGAGGTGACCACCGCGGTGGCGTCGGGCGACCTTTCCAAGAAGATCACCGTCGACGTGAAGGGCGAGATCCTCGAGCTCAAGAACACCATCAACGTGATGGTCGATCAGCTCAACGGCTTCGCTTCCGAAGTGACTCGCGTTGCCCGCGAAGTGGGCACCGAGGGCAAGCTCGGCGGCCAGGCGCAGGTGCCGGGAGTCGCCGGGACCTGGGCCGACCTTACCGACAACGTCAATCTGATGGCCGACAACCTCACCGGCCAGGTCCGCAACATCGCCGAGGTGACCACCGCTGTCGCGTCCGGCGATTTGTCGAAGAAGATCACCGTCGATGTGAAGGGCGAAATTCTCGAGCTCAAGAACACCATCAACGTCATGGTCGACCAGCTCAACGGCTTCGCTTCGGAAGTGACTCGCGTGGCGAGGGAGGTCGGAACCGAAGGCAAGCTCGGCGGCCAGGCGGAAGTGCCGGGCGTTGCCGGCACCTGGGCCGACCTGACCGACAACGTCAATTTGATGGCAGCCAACCTTACCGGCCAGGTCCGTAACATCGCCGAGGTGACGACCGCGGTTGCCAAGGGCGATCTCTCCAAGAAGATCACCGTCGAGGTGAAGGGCGAAATTCTCGAGCTGAAAAACACCATCAACACCATGGTCGATCAGCTTAACGGCTTTGCTTCCGAGGTGACGCGCGTCGCCCGCGAGGTCGGCTCAGAAGGCAAGCTCGGCGGCCAAGCCAAGGTCGAAGGCGTCGCCGGCACTTGGGCCGACCTTACCGACAACGTGAATTTGATGGCCGGTAATCTCACCGGACAGGTTCGCAACATCGCCGAAGTCACGACCGCGGTGGCCCGCGGCGACTTGTCCAAGAAGATCACCGTCGACGTCCGCGGCGAAATCCTCGAGCTCAAGGACACCATCAACGTCATGGTCGACCAGCTCAACTCGTTCGCCTCCGAGGTGACGCGCGTCGCGCGCGAGGTCGGCTCGGACGGCAAGCTCGGCGGCCAGGCCAAGGTCGAAGGCGTCGGCGGCACGTGGAAGGATCTGACCGACAATGTGAACGCTATGGCGGCGAACTTGACCGGCCAGGTGCGCAACATCGCCGAAGTGACGACCGCGGTGGCGCTCGGCGACTTGTCGAAGAAAATTACCGTCGACGTGAAGGGCGAAATTCTTGAGCTCAAGAACACCATCAACACCATGGTCGATCAGCTCAACGGCTTCGCTTCGGAGGTTACCCGCGTCGCGCGCGAGGTCGGCACGGAGGGCAAGCTCGGCGGCCAGGCGCAGGTGCGCGGCGTCGCCGGCACCTGGAAGGACCTTACCGACAACGTCAACTCGATGGCCGAGAACCTTACCGGCCAGGTCCGCAACATCGCCGACGTCACCACCGCCGTGGCCCGCGGCGACTTGTCGAAGAAGATCACCGTCGAGGTGAAGGGCGAAATCCTTCAGCTCAAGGACACCATCAACACCATGGTGGACCAGCTCAACGGCTTCGCGTCGGAGGTCACCCG
>JACCSV010000325.1 GCA_013812805.1 Sphingomonas sp.
GGCACATGTACGACACCGTCAAGGGGTCGGATTGGCTGGGCGACCAAGACGCGATCGAATATCTGACCCGGGAAGCGCCCGCCGCTGTGGTCGAGCTCGAGCATATGGGCCTGCCGTTCAGCCGCACCGCCGATGGCCGCATCTACCAGCGCGCCTTCGGCGGGATGACCCAGAACATGGGCGAAGGCCCCGCGGCGCAGCGCACCTGCGCCGCAGCCGACCGCACCGGCCATGCGATGGTGCACACGCTGTACCAGCAGAGCCTTCGCCACGACGCCGAATTCTTCATCGAATATTTCGCGCTCGACCTGATCATGGAAGGCGGCGCGTGCCGCGGGGTCGTCGCGCTGTCGATGGACGACGGGTCGATCCACCGTTTCCGGGCGCAGGCGGTGGTGCTTGCGACCGGCGGCTATGGCCGCGCCTACTTCTCGGCGACCTCGGCCCACACCTCGACCGGCGACGGCAATGCGATGGTGCTTCGCGCCGGCCTGCCGCTGCAGGACATGGAGTTCGTCCAGTTCCACCCGACCGGCGTGTATGGCGTCGGCGTGCTGATCACCGAAGGCGCGCGCGGCGAAGGCGGCTATCTAACCAACGCCGAAGGCGAGCGCTTCATGGAGCGCTATGCGCCCAGCGCCAAGGACCTCGCCAGCCGCGACGTCGTCTCGCGATCGATGGCGATGGAGATTCGCGAGGGGCGCGGCGTCGGCGAGCATAAGGATCACATCTTCCTTCACCTCGACCATATCGAGCCGAAGATCCTCGCCGAGCGGCTGCCCGGAATCACCGAGACGGCGATGACCTTCGCCGGCGTCGATTTGACCCGCCAGCCGATCCCGGTGGTACCGACGGTCCATTACAATATGGGCGGAATCCCGACCAATTATCACGGCGAAGTGGTGACCACCCGCGACGGCAATCCCGACGCGGTCGTGCCGGGCCTGTTCGCGGTCGGCGAAGCGGCATGCGTGTCCGTCCACGGCGCCAACCGTTTGGGCTCCAACAGCCTCATCGACCTGGTCGTGTTCGGGCGGGCGACTGGCATGCGGCTCGGCGCGACCCTGACGGCTGGCGCAACGCAGCCGCCGCTCGGCAAGGACAGCGCCGATCTCTCGCTCGAGCGGCTAGACCATTTCCGCAACGCCAACGGCGATGCCCCGACCGCGCAACTGCGGGCCGACATGCAGCGGGTGATGCAATCCGATTGCGCGGTGTTCCGGACCGAGGCGACTTTGGCCGAAGGCATCGGCAAGATCGACGCGGTCTATCAGCGGATGACCGACATCAAGGTCACCGACCGAAGCCTGATCTGGAACAGCGATTTGGTCGAAACGCTCGAGCTCGACAACCTCATCGCCCAGGCGGTGGTGACGATGCACTGCGCCGCCAACCGCAAGGAAAGCCGCGGCGCGCACATGCACGAGGATTATCCCAAGCGCGACGATGGCAACTGGATGAAGCACACCGTCGCCTGGTTCGACGGCTGGGGCGGCGCTGCCGGTTCTGGGGGCGGCGGCGTGCGCATCGACTATCGCCCGGTGCACGAGTTCACGCTCACCGACGACATTGAGTACATCAAACCCAAGGCTCGGGTGTATTGAGCTAAGTGTCCGCTCCTGACGCTTATCTGCTCGTCAAAACACTGCACATCCTGAGCGCCACGGTGCTCTTCGGCACCGGTTTGGGCACCGCCTTCTTCTTCTGGTCATCGCGAACTGCGGACGATTCGGCGCAGCTGTTTGCAGCGCGGGTCACCGTGCGCGCCGACTTCCTGTTCACTCTGCCAGCGGTGTTCATCCAGCCCCTCACCGGCTTGTGGTTGATCGCGCTGGCGGGCTTAGATTGGTCAGACGGGTGGCTAGTCGCGAGCTACGGGCTTTACCTGCTGGCGGGTCTTTGCTGGCTGCCGGTGGTCTGGTTGCAAATTCATATCAGGCGAATGCTCGAGGCGAAGGTTAGCGGCGGACCGTTCGATGTCGACCGCTTTCGCTGGCTGTGCCGTGCCTGGTTCCTGCTCGGATGGCCGGCATTTGCCAGCCTCATCCTGGTCTTCTTTCTGATGGTGGCAAAGCCGTCGCTGTGACTCGGGTTCTGATCATCGGCGGGTACGGGAATTTCGGCAGCTACATCGCGCGTGCCCTGTCTACGGACCAGAATATCGAATTGGTGATTGGCGGCAGGTCGAAGGCGAAGGCGGACGCATTCGCGTCGGAACTGCGCGCGATCAATCCAGCCACAGGCTGCGGCCTCGATATCGACAGCGACATCGCGGAACGCATAGCTGACATTCGACCGGACCTCGTCATCCACACGACCGGGCCGTTCCAGACGCAAGATCATCGCGTCGCCCGAGCGGCGATCGCCGTGGGTGCGCATTACCTGGACCTCGCCGATGCAAGGCACTTCGTCGCCACGATCGGCGAGCTTGATGCAAGGGCGAAAGCCGCCGGCGTCGCGGTGGTCGCCGGCGCCAGTTCGGTGCCTTGCCTGACCGCGGCTTTCATCGATCGCTATCGACCCCGCTTCGCCAGGCTGGAAAGCGCCGTCTATGGGATTGCCGCGGCTCAAGCGACCAATCGCGGCCTCGGCACCGCGGCAGCGATCCTCAGCTATGTCGGCAAGCCGTTCACTATCCTGCGCGGCGGCCAACCTGCTTGCGCTTACGGTTGGCAGGGGTTGCATGCCGTCCGCTACCCGGAACTTGGGCTGCGCCTGTTCGGCGACTGCGACATTCCCGACCTCGAGCTTTTTCCGGCGCGCTACCCGGAGTTGCAGGGACTGCGCTTCGTTGCCGGACATGAGGTGAAGTTGTTGCACCTTGGCACCTGGCTGCTCAGCTGGGCGGTGCGGCTGCGTCTGATCCACTCCCTCGCCTCTCACGCCGAACGCCTGTTGAAGCTGTCGTTCCTCTTCGACCGTCTCGGATCGGACAAGAGCGGTTTTCACATGTTTCTTGATGGGCTCGGCCACGACGGACGCAAGACATCAATCCGGATTTTCATGGTCGCGGGGCAGGTCCACGGGCCCAACATCCCGTGCATTCCGGCGATATTACTTGCCCGCCGGATTGCCGCCGGGGAGAAGATCGCCCCGGGCGCGAGACCTTGCCTTGACCTTCTCAACCTGGATCAGTTGCTGAGCGCGGTCGCTCATTTCGATATCCAGACTACGGCCTTGGGCCCCAGCTTTGTAGAGCATTGGCCGAGCAATCGTCCGACGTGAATCAATTTGTCAGCTGCGATTTCAGCAAGTCCTCACAATTCGCTCATGGCACCCAGCCTTAAGCTGGGGCAGGCTGCACCCCTGATCGAGAAGCTGTGGAGAGCGTGAGGTGCTGAAATTTGACGGCGAGCGGACGCCTGGGTCCAAGCTATTCCTGACGATCCTCGTCGGCCTTGCGCTGACCATCCCGCTATTTTCGGTGTGGCTGTTGGTTTACGACCGCCAGAGCCAGTCGGAGCAGGCGAGCACGTCCATCACCGCCGGCTGGGGCGGGCCGCAGGCGATTAGCGGGCCGGTGCTGGTCGTCCCCTATCGCGCCACCGCAACCGAGACGGTGATCCAGGGTGGCCAGAGCGTCACCCGAGCCAACCAGGTGCAGCGCGAGCTGACGCTGGCGCCCGAGATTATAGAGATTTCCACGGACATCCGGCCTGAAGTGCGCAAGCGCTCGATCTACCGGGCGGTCGTCTATAATGCCGGCGCATCCGGCCGGGCGCGGTTCGCCTTTCCGCCGGACCTGGCGCGGACCGGCGTGCAGCTGGCGCAAATGGACCTGACCCGCGCCGAGCTTCGCTTTGGCCTAAGCGACCCGCGCGGCCTCGGCGCCAATCCCAAAGTCGCCGTTTCCGGCCGCCCGCTCCGTCTCCAGCCGGGCGGCGGGAGCAGCGGCGGGCGCGGCTTCTTTGCCTGGATCGACGCCACGGCCCTGACGTCGCAGCCGCTGCTGGTGGAGTTCGATTTTGACTTTCGCGGCAATGCGGCGATCAGCCTTGCGCCGCAGGCCGGCGACACAAGCTGGGCGGTGCGCTCTTCATGGCCGCACCCGAGCTTCGGCGGCGAGTTCCTGCCCGCCGCCCGCCGCGTGCGCGACAGCGGCTTTGAGGCCACCTACCGCGTCGGCAATTTGGCATTGGGCCGGTCGCTGGTCAGCACCGGCGATATCGGCGCGCCGAATTTGGCCGGCGGCATCCCGCCGCCCTCGCGGGTCGAAGTGCCCAAGCCCACGGGCGAAATCGGTCCGGTGCAGACCGCTCAGATCAGCCTGATCCAGCCGGTCGACCTGTATTCGCGGGTCAACCGCGCCGCCAAATACGGTTTCCTGTTCATCGGCTTCACCTTCCTTGCGCTGCTGATGTTCGACGTGATCGGCGGCGTCCGGGTCTCGGCGGTGGAGTACCTACTGATGGGCGCGGCGCTGGTGCTGTTCTTTGTGTTGCTGCTCGCCTTTGCCGAAGTGATCGGTTTCACGCCCGCCTACATCCTGGCGTCGGCCGCGATCGCCGGGCTCAATACCGCTTATGCGGCCGCCGTGCTCGGCAGCTGGCGTCGGGCCTGGTTCATCGGCGGATTGCTGGTGGCGCTTTACGCGGTGCTTTACATCCTGCTCAGCCTGGAGGCCTTTTCACTGCTGATCGGTTCGCTGCTGCTGTTCGCAGCGCTTGCCGGAGTGATGTACGGGACCCGCGGGATCGACTGGAGCGCGCGGGGCGGCAAGGAAGCGGCGGACTAGGACTTGGGCTTGGTATCCGGCTCGGCTAGAGCCGGTCGGATGCCCGATCCGACACCCCCCAAAAGCATCTTCCCCAGCTCCGAAGTCGACGCCCGCGCGGCAAGCCATGTGCCGTCGAGCCCGCAGACCGAAAGCGAAGCCTACAAGCTTGCATTCCAGGATACCGACTTCCTGTTGCGCCCGGACCTTCGCCCGGTGCGCTTCCAGCTCGAACTGCTCAAACCGCAGTTATTCCTCGACGAGGCGAAGATCGCGTCGATCTTTGTCTTCTACGGGTCGGCGCGGATTCCCGAGCCGGCGCTCGCCAACGCGCTGGTCGAAGCGGCGACCAGCGACGAGGAACGGCTGGTCGCCGAGCGCTTGCAGGCCAAGTCGCGCTATTACGACGTCGCGCGGGAGCTGGCGCGGCTCGCCAGCCGGCACTCCTGCGACGAGGAGGGCCGGCGCCATTTCGTCGTCTGTTCGGGCGGCGGCCCGTCGATGATGGAAGCGGCCAACCGCGGCGCCTGCGACGAAGACTGCGAGAGCATCGGGCTCAACATCGTGCTTCCGCACGAACAGCTGCCCAACCCCTACGTGACCCCGGACTTGAGCTTCCAGTTCCACTATTTCGCGCTTCGCAAGATGCACTTCCTGCTGCGCGCCAAGGCGGTGGCGGTGTTCCCGGGGGGCTTTGGCACGTTCGACGAATTCTTCGAGACGCTGACGCTGGTGCAGACCGGCAAGGTGCGGCCGCTGCCCATCCTTCTGTTCGGCCGCGAATTCTGGAGCCGGGTGGTCGATTTCGAGGCGCTGGCCGAGGAAGGCGTGATCTCGCGCCGCGACCTCGACTTGTTCCACTGGTGCGAGGACGCCGCCGAAGGCTGGAAATTCGTGACCGAATTCTACGAGCGCGAAGCGGAGCGCGCGGCGAGCTAGGGGCGCTCAGTTCTGCTGGGGATCGGCTTCGCCGCCGCCCTTGGGATCGGCGGCGCCGGTGGCGTTTACGACCGGCTGCTTTTCCGCCTTCTGAGCTCCGTCGCCCGGTCCCGCTCCTGGCTCCGCGGTCGGCGCCGGTGCGGCTGGAATCGGAAGGCTGCTGCCCTGGCTGTTGAGCCAGACCATCAGATTGGCACGCTCCTGCGGATCGCCGAGCCCGGCGAAGGTCATCTTGGTGCCCGGAGCGAAGCCCTTCGGGCTCTTCAGCCACTCGCTCATCGCTTCCCAGGTCCAGGTGCCGCCCTTGCCCTTGAGCGCTTCGCTATAGGCAAAGCCCGGCTTGCCGGCGACGGGAGCGCCCATGATCGCATGCAGGTTGGGGCCGAGCGCATGGGCGCCGCCGGGAGCCGCATTGTGGCAGGCGGCGCATTTCTTGAACGACGCCTCGCCCTTCGCCGCATCGGCGCTGGCCAAATAAACGGCGATCGGCTGCTCGGCTCCGGCTCCGTCCTCGCCGGGCTCGACCACTCCGGCGATCGGGTAGCCCATCTTCTCGGGCCGCTCGGAATGGAACACCTCACCGGCGACGATTGTGCTGCCAAGCGCGACGATCAGCGCGAACAGCACCCAGCCGGATGTGGTATTGAAGCGATTGTCCATGAGATCCCTGCTCTGGTCGAGCGCAGCGAGTGACGATTGGGCGATCCTTTACGGGGGCTTCACCGGCACTTCAAGCGGCGGCGAGAGCCTTCCGCGAAGCAAGCACGGCATCCGCGGCGCGGCGGTAAAGGGTGGGCAGCCCGGCCGCCCCGATCGTCGCCAGCGGCTGCCACCAGCCGATGCCGATAGCCTCGCTTGCGGCAACGATCTCCAGCCGGAGCTCGAAATGGGTGAAGACGTGGCGAACTGACGCAAGTGGCTGCGAGGCCGGCGGCATTTCAGCTGTCCAGTCGCTTCCCGGGAGCGCTGCCATTCCGCCGAGGAGGCCACTGGCCGGACGCCGCACCAGCCATACCGACCCGCGGTCCTCGATCCAGTAAGCGACACCGAAGCGCCGCGGTTTGGGCCGCCGGGCCAGGCGTTCCGGGAAGCGCTCCGGCTCGCCCGATGCGAAGGCGGCGCAGCAATCCTGGAGCGGGCAGGCGTGGCACAGCCACTGGCGCGGGCGGCAGATGGTTGCTCCAAGGTCCATCATCGCCTGGGCGAAGTCGCCGGCGCGGCCGGCGGGGAGCATTGCATCGACCAGGCTGCGGATGATTGGCCTGGAAGTGTTTTCAACGCCGTGCAGGCGCGCCGTCACCCGCTCGACATTGGCGTCAACCGCCACCGCCCGCTGCCCGAAGGCGATGGCGGCGATTGCGGCTGCGGTATAGTCGCCGATGCCGGGCAGCTTGCGAAGCTCCGCCTCGGTCCGCGGAAAGCCGCCGCTCGCGACGACCGTTCGGGCGCAGGCGATGAGATTGCGGGCGCGGGCGTAATAGCCGAGCCCGGCCCACTCGCCGAGGACGTCCTCATCGGCGGCCGCGGCAAGTGCCTCGACGCACGGCCAGCGGGTGACGAAGCGCTCGAACCGTGGGGTGACGGCGGCTACCGTGGTCTGCTGCAACATCACTTCGCTGAGCCAGACGCGGTAGGGATCGGGCGCCGCCCCGCCCGGCGGGACACGCCACGGCAAGCGCCTGAAGTTATCCACATAATGTTGCAGCAGCCGGTCGGCGGCATTGGCGGGCATGGGCCGGCTATGGCATGCTCGCCGCCGATGTCGAAGCCCCCGCCGAAGACCGCCAAATACGAGCGCCCGCGTGGCGGCCGTGCGCGCTCCGCTGGCGAATTGGTCGGCTCCGTCGGCGGCCCCGCGTTCAAGCGCTTCGGCTTCGTCCAGTCGTCGATCGTCAGTCGCTGGCCGGAGATCGTCGGCGCCCGCTATGCCAAGGTGTCGTCGCCGGAATCGATCCGTTTCCCGCACGGCCAGAAATCGGGCGGGATCCTGACGCTGCTGGTGCAGGGCGCGCACGCGCCGCTGATGCAGCATCTCGCGCCGCTGATCATCGAGCGGGTCAACCGCTTCTTCGGCTATGCGGCGATCGCCAAGGTCGGGTACCGGCAGGGCGCGCCCCTGCCGCAGGCCGCCGTGCCGAAGCGTCCCGAACTTCGCCCGGTACCGCGCGAAATCGGCGAAGGCTTACGCGAAATCGCCGATCCGGAGCTTCGCGCCTGTCTGGAATCGCTTGCGGCGAGCCTTGCCACCAGTAATGGCGCTCCCGAGATTGAGCCGAGCAAGGCCGATCCGATCCCATTGAGCGGAGTAAAGGTGAAATGAAGCCCATCCATTTCCTCATTGCCGGAGTTGCAGCGCTGGCCAGCGCCGCCTGCAATGCCGAGCAGCAGCCGCAAGGCAGCGCCGGCGCTGGCGCGGCCACCGGTCCGGTCGCGAAAGTCGAGCGTCCTGCCAGCGGCGACTGGACCGAAGCGGTAGTCGCGACCAACGAGGGCGGCTTCGTGATGGGCAACCCCGATGCGTCAGTGAAGCTGGTCGAGTTCGGATCGATGACCTGCTCGGCTTGCGCCGCGTTCGACCAGACGGCGTTGCCGCAGCTGCTCGACAAACATGTCAAGACCGGCAAGGTCAGCTTCGAATTCCGCAACTTCGTGCGTGATCCCTATGACATCACCGCCGCACTGATCGCCCGCTGCAACGGCGCCAAGACCTTCTTCCCGCTGACTCGGGCGATGTTCGAGGACCAGGCCGAATGGACGGGCAAGCTGCAGCAGGTGCCGCCCGAGCAGATGCAGGGGCTGCAGTCGATGCCGCCCGAGCAGCAGTTCACGGCCGTCGCCAAGTGGGCCGGTTTGCAGCAGTTTGCCGCAATGCGCGGAGTCCCGGCGGCAAAGAGCAGCCAGTGCCTTGCCGACCAGAACGAGATTAATCGGCTGGTACAGATGAACAGCGACGCGACTTCGCAATATGACGTCGCCGGTACGCCAACTTTCCTGATCAACGGCGAGGCGATCAAAGAGCCCGGCTGGCAGGGCCTCGAGCCTGCGATTCAGCAGGCGCTTGGCGAAGGCGGATAATATGACGGCGGGGGCTCGGCAGCGGTGAAGATCCGGCGGCTCAAGCTCGGCGGTTTCAAGAGCTTCGTCGAGCCCTCGGAGTTGCGCATCGAGCCGGGGCTGACCGGGGTCGTCGGCCCCAACGGTTGCGGCAAGTCCAACCTGCTGGAAGCGATCCGCTGGGTGATGGGCGAAGGCAGCCCCAAGTCACTTCGTGGCGACGGCATGGAAGACGTGATCTTCGCCGGCACCGCGACCCGCCCCGCGCGCGATTTCGCTGAAGTTTCGATCCTGATCGAGCGCGAGGAGGGTGACGGCGAGGTCACTCGCCGGATCGAGCGCGGCGCCGGCTCCGCTTACCGGATCGACGGGCGCGACGTTCGCGCCAAGGACGTCGCCTTGCTGTTCGCCGACGCCGCCACCGGAGCGCACTCGCCGGCGCTGGTCAGCCAGGGGCGGATCGGCGCGGTAATCGGCGCCAAGCCGACCGAGCGGCGGCTGATGCTGGAGGAAGCGGCGGGAATTGCCGGCCTGCACGCGCGGCGCAAGGACGCTGAGCAGAAATTGCGGGCGGCCGAGGCCAATTTGGCGCGGCTGGCGGAGCTGCTCGGCGACCAGGAGAATCGCGCCGCGACGCTCCGGCGGCAGGCGCGCGCCGCAACTCGCTATCGCGAATTGACCGACAAGATCCGGTCGGTCGAAGCGCGGCTGGTCCACGCGCGCTGGCTGGAGGCCGAGCGGTCGGCCGAACAGGCGCGGAGCGATGCGGCCGCCGCCGCGGCGCAAGTCGAGCAACTGCAGCAGCAGGCGGAGCAAGCGCGCGCATCGCAGCGGACAGCGGAAGGCGTGCTCGGCGAGCGACGCGGTGCCACGTCGGAGGCGCGGGCACGCGGGAGCGACGTCGCGCACCAGCTGGCAACCGCCCGCGCCCGGCGCGACACGGTCGAGCGGCGGCTCGGCGAGCTCGAGCGGCTGGACGCCACCACCTCTGCGGAAATTGCCCGCGAACAGGCGCTGAAAGCCGATGCCGGACGAGCGATCGCGCAACTCCACGGCGAGCGGTCGGTAATCGAGCAAAGTTTTGCCGACAGCGAGGGGCATGCAGCGCGGCTTGCGGCGGAATTGAGCGGGCTCGAGACCAAGTCACGCGAGGCGGAAGCGGCGCTCGCCGACTTGCTGGCGCGGCAGGCGGCAATGCGCGCCGAGCGCCGGGTTGCCGAAGCGGCGCTGGAGGCGGCGCACGCGCAGCTTGGGCGGATCGGGGCGGAGCGGGCGAAGCTGGCCGAGCAACTGGGCGCGGCCGACTTGAAGAGTGAACATATGGCTGCGCGCGATACGGCGATCGCTCGCGCCCAAGCGGCCGAGGAAGCCCGGACCGGGGCCGAAGCGCGGCTTGCCGCGGCCGAGGAGGGCCGGACCGCGACTGCCGAGACCCGCGACGAGGCGGAGAGCGCGCTTGCCTCGGCTC
>JACCSV010000330.1 GCA_013812805.1 Sphingomonas sp.
TCCTCGTCGTCGTCCTCGTTCTCGAGAAGGTAAATTGCGAGAGCGCCAAGGCCCAGGACCGCAAACAGCGGCAGCAAGCCACCGATGTTGAAACCGCCACCGGTAGCGATCGGCGCCATCGGCGCCATCGGAACCTCAACTACTGGCGGGGGAGCTTGTTGGCCGAGAACCGGGAGCACGCAGCCAGGACCGGGGCCGGGCTGGGCGGTAGTCGCTGCGGCGGCTGCAGCACCCGCGGCGGCAGTCCCAGCGGCGCAAACCGCGGCTCGCGACGAGGACGTACCGAACACGCTCAGCGAAACCAGAGGATCGACCGCGCTGATGGACCGTGGCGCGGCAGAAGCCGTCGAGCCAAGGACCGTGCCGAAAGCTGCAAACGCAGCCCCGAACTTGAACGCTTTACTGCCATGACGCATGGGTCGATCTCCTGAAGGTGTACTGTCTTTGCCACCAGAGTGGACTAAACGCAAAGGGTAAATGATAGTTTCAGGGCACAAGAGCCGCTAAATTGTGCCAAAAATGCCGCACTGCGATCGCACCGACCTCCGACGTGCCCGGTAAGTGTATCAAGTTCATAAATTTTCTGGGGACCGCTCGGTGAGCCACGGACGCGATCGAAATAAAGGCCATTCTGCGCCAATCGCGCTGTCCGCAAACTCGGCCTGGAATATATCAAACTTCCGTCGTCACTTGGTCAGCGTGCTGTTGGAGAAGGGGTATCGGGTGGTCGCCATCATTCCCCCCGGGGACGGGGTCGAGGCGCTTCAGGAGATGGGCCTCGAGGTCGAACTGCTACCGATGAACCCGCGGGGCGTGTCGCCACTGGCGGACGGCATTCTATTGTCCCGGTACATTCAGATCCTGAGGCGGTTGCAGCCCGCGGCGTTCCTGGGTTTTACCGCCAAGCCGAACATCTATGGCGGGATCGCTGCAAGGATGCTGGCAATCCCGGCGATCAATAACATCACAGGCCTGGGCACGAGCTTCCTTTCGGGCCGCCTGCTGGAGGGGGTGGTCGCGAACCTCTATAAAGCTGGGCTCCGCAACTCGGCAGCGGCTTTCTTCCACAACTCGGACGACCTGGAACTGTTCGTTACCCGGCGACTGGTCACTCGTGCCCAGGCGCAGGTCATCCCGGGATCGGGGATCGACCTGGCGCGATTTGCCCCGGCCCCGTGGCCAGACGGTGCGATGACGTTCCTGTTTGTTGGGCGGTTGCTGATCGACAAAGGGATATTGGAACTGGGCGACGCGGCCCAGATCGTCAAATCCGCCGTGCCTGGCTGCCGCTTCATCGCCGTCGGTGAATGGTCGCCGCACCCGCGAGCCGCTCCGCGCGCCCAACTGGACCGGTGGGTGGAGGCCGGAGTGCTGGAGCTTGTCGGCAACGTCGCTGATGTCCGCCCGTTCATCGAGCGCGCCCATGTCGTCGTCCTACCTTCTTATCGAGAGGGACTGCCGCGGGCCTTGCTCGAGGCTTCGGCAATGGCGCGGCCGAGCATCGCTGCCGACGTGCCGGGCTCTCGCGATGTCGTCGAGGATAAGGTAACCGGCTTTCTTTGCGAGCCGCGCTCCGCTCGATCTCTTGCTGCAGCGCTGCTCAAGATGGCGGAGCTCCCCGACGCCGAGCGGCGGGCAATGGGCGAGCGGGCGCGCCGCCGCACGGAGGACCGATTTGGAGAGGAACGAGTTGGTACGGCCTATCTGCGCGAACTTGACCGAATTTGTCGCTGAGTTGCCTGGGCGGGTGTAGGACGGAAAGTTGATGCGGATATCGCGTAAAATTCTGTTTGGCTCCGCGAAGCCGGCCGCCCCGCGGGGTCACCGCGCCTATGTCGTCGGCGACGTCCACGGGCGTCTCGACCTGTTGAGCGTGTTGCTCGACCGGATCGAGGACGACGTGCGCAAGCGCAAGAAAATGCAGACGACGATCGTCTTCCTTGGGGATTTGATCGATCGGGGCCCCGATTCGGCGGGTGTCGTCGAATTGCTCCGGACGTATCGCCCGCCCTTCGCCGGGACCATGGTTCTGATGGGCAATCATGAGGAGGTCATGCTGCGGGTGCTCGAAGGGGATGGGAGCCTGTTCGCGCGATGGATGGAGTTCGGCGGCGGCGAGTGCGTGCGCAGCTATGGGCTGGATCCCGCCGAGCTCAAGAAACTGCCCCCCGACGACGCGATCGCAGTCCTCAAGCGTGAGGTCCCGCAAAACCACGTCGAGTTTCTCGCGTCCTTCGCCGATTCGGTGAGCTTTGGAAGCTACTTGTTCGTCCATGCGGGGATCCGGCCGGGGACCAGCTTCGCCGATCAGTCGCAGACCGATCTGCGCTGGATCCGCGAGCCGTTCCTCGCCGACGAGCGGGACCATGGCCATATCGTGGTCCACGGCCATACGATTTGCGAGCAGGTCGAGGAGTTGCCCAATCGCATCGCCCTCGACACGGGTGCCTATCGCACCGGAGTGTTGACTGCTTTAGGGTTAGAGGGGACAGAGCGTTGGTTCCTTCAGACTGACGATGCTATGGTTGAAAATGGTGATGGTGCGCATTCAGCAACAGCGCGCGCCGCGGGTCATAAGTAGAGGTTGAGTATCATGGGCATGATCCAAGCACTCTTTTCCAAGGCCAGGGCTTGCCTTCCGCGCCGATTGGCAGTGGCGTCGATCGCCGCGGTGGCGGCGCTTGCGGCAGGCTGCGCCGACAAGCGCGGCGGTCCCATTCCCTACGGGGTAGCAAATTTCGGGACTCCGGATTCGACGGCGGTCGCGGCGCTTGGCGCCGACTACAAGATCGCGCCGATGGACACGCTCAGCGTCACGGTTTTCCGGGTCCCTGACCTGACCGGCGAGTATGCCGTCGACCTGCTCGGCCAGATCTCCATTCCCCTGGTTGGCGACGTGCTCGCCGCTGACCGCACGCCCGAAGAGCTCGACCGGGTCCTCACCGCCAAGCTGGGCGAGAAATATTTCGTGAATCCGGATGTCAGCGTCGGGATCAAGGCGTCCGCGGGGCGTCTGGTGACCGTCGATGGCGCGGTGAACAAGGCGGGTACGTACCCGGTGGTGGGGCCACTCACCTTGATGCAGGCCGTGGCGCTTGCCGGCGGCGCCGACGAGGAGGCCAACCTGCGACGCGTAGCCGTATTCCGGAAGATCGGCGGCCAGCGGCAGGCCGCGGCTTTCGACCTGGTCAGTATCCGCCGCGGCGAAACTCCCGACCCGGCATTGTACGCCGGCGATATTGTCGTCGTTGACGGCTCGTCGATCAAGGCGACGCAGAAGCGAATTCTGCAGGGGCTGCCGATCCTGTCGATCTTCCGGCCACTCATGCTGTGAGGTCCCTGGCGACCTCATCCCAAAGGGGGAATCTTACGTGAATCGTGACCTTGCGCTTACTGAACGCGATGATTCGTGGCCGATCGAGCGCTACGTTCCCGGTGCCCCTCGTCCTGCCGGCGAAGCGCAGTCCGGCGGCCTCGACCTCGCCATGCTCCTCCGGATCATCAGGGAGTGGCGCTGGCTGATCCTTGGCGCGCTTGCGCTCGGCCTCGCAATTGCGGTGGTCTACACCCTGCTAAGCACGCCACTTTACCGGTCGTGGGTGACGCTCGAGGTCAATCCGCCAACCGTGGAGGTGACCAGCGACGATAGCGGCGGCTCAAGCACGCCGAGCACGTGGGAATTGGTAGCGACCCAGGTTGGACTGCTGGAAAGTCGCAGCCTTGCAGAGCGGGTCGCCGAAGACCTCAATCTCGCGAGCAAGCCGGGTTTCGCTGACGAATCCCTTTCGCCCGCGGAGAGGCTCAAGGGCGCAACCGCTCTGGTGCAGAACAATCTCGTCGTTGTTCGGCCCGAAGAAGGGACTCTGATCCGTTTCAACTATGTATCGCCGAGCCCGCAGCTCGCGGCGCAGGTCGCCAACGGGGTTGCCGACGCCTTCATCAACTCGACCCTGCAGCGGCGCTACGAGGCGTCCGCCTACGCGCGCAACTTCCTGGAGAGGCAGATTGCCAAGACCAGGGGCGATCTTGAGCGATCGGAGCGTCAACTCGTCGCTTATGCGCAGGCCCAGGGCATCATCAATACCGGTAGCGCGGCGCCTGGCACTTCGGCCGGCGACACCGCCTCGCCTGCCGGCGAATCGCTGCTCGCGCTGAACCGGGCGTTGGCGGAGGCGACCGCGCGTCGAGTCTCGGCGGAAGGCGCATTCTCGGCGAGCCGGAATTCCGGTCCGACGACCGAGGCTACGCAGAGCACTCAAACGCTGCGCGAAGGACGAGCCGCGCTGGAGGCGCAATTCCAGGAGAAGCGCAACCTGTTGCAGCCGGAGCATCCGGAGATGGTCAGCTTGCGCGCTCGGATCGCCGAACTCGACCGGCAGATTTCGCGCGAAGGCGCAGCTGCTCAATCGGGACGGAGCAATACCCTGTTGGCGGAGTATCGCGGCGCGCTTGCCGCCGAGCGGGCATTGCAGTCACGGGTCTCGCAATTGAAGGGCGACGTTCTCAACCTTCGCGGCAGAAGCATCCAGTATACGATCCTGCAGCGCGATGTGGACACCAACCGGGCGCTCTACGACGCGCTTCTGCAGCGCTACAAGGAAATCGGTGTCGCGGGCGGTATCGGCACGGCGCCGGTATCGGTCGT
>JACCSV010000002.1 GCA_013812805.1 Sphingomonas sp.
CGCTTACGATCCCGTCACCGACGCGGACCGCGAAGCCGAGCGCGCGATGCGGGCGCTGATCGAGGCTGAATATCCCAAGCACGGCATCGCCGGCGAGGAGTTCGGCCTCAAGGCCGGTGCGAGCCGCTATCGCTGGAGCCTGGATCCGGTCGACGGCACCCGGTCCTTCACCTGCGGCCTGCCGACCTGGGTAACTCTGATTGCTTTGCTCGAGGACGAGGTGCCGGTCGTCGGCGTCATCGATGCCCCCTGCCTCGACGAGCGATATGTCGGTTGCGGCGGTTCGGCGCGCTTGCAGGCGCGTGGAGAAGTTGGGCCGCTGCAGGCTAGCCAGTGCAGGATATTGGTGGACGCGCGCCTGTCGACCACCGACCCCTATTTGTTTTCGGGCGCGGCGGCGGAGGCATTCGAGCAGGTCCGCACGAGCGCGAGGACGGTCCGCTACGGCCACGACGGCTACGCCTATGCCCGGCTCGCCGCGGGCACCATCGACCTGGTCATCGAATGCGGTCTCAAGGAGCATGACTATCAGGCGCTGATCCCGGTCGTCCGGGGCGCCGGCGGTATCTTCGGGGACTGGCGCGGGGGCGCGGATTTCTCCTCCGGCAAGGTGATCGCGGCCGCGACGCAGGAGCTTTACGAAGCCGCCGCCGCGATTATGAAAAGCGCCGCCTAGCCGGAGTGCCGTTGCCGCAGGACAGCGATCACCTTGTCCCAACCGAAGCCGCGTGCCTCCATCAGCACGATCAGGTGGTACATGAGGTCCGCAGCTTCCTCGGCGCAGCCGTCGGTGTCGCGATTGACGGCGGCCAGCGCGAGCTCCACGCCTTCCTCGCCAATCTTCTGCGCGATCCTTGGAATTCCCTCGGCAAGGAGCTTGCGCGTGTAGCTTGTTTCGTCGCCGGCCGCGGCCCGCTCCGCCACGATCGCCGACAGCTCGGCAAGCCATCCCGGTCCATCCGGCCCCGACCCGCCGAAGCAGCTGGACGTGCCGAGGTGGCACGTCGGCCCTTGCGGATCGCACACGAGCAGCAACGCATCGCTATCACAATCCTCGAACACGGCGCTTACCCGAAGGCGATTTCCGCTGGTCTCGCCCTTTTGCCAGAGCCGCTGCCGCGAGCGGCTGTAGAAGGTCGCAAAATCGTCGCGAAGCGTCGCCTCCAGTGCTTCGCGGTTCATGTAGCCGAGCATCAGCAAGCGGCCGCTGCGCCGGTCCTGAACCGCGGCGGGGAGCATTCCATCCATCTTGTCCCAGGCGAGCGCGCCCAGGTCCGCTTGCATCAGCGGCGCATTTCGATCCCGCACTTGGCCAGATACTCCTTGAGGTCGGGGATGGCGATGATCCGGTCGTGGAACACGGTCGCTGCAAGCGCGCCGCTGGCGCCCGCGACGAATGCATCGCGGAAATGCTCCGGTGCCCCGGCCCCGCCGGATGCGATCACCGGCACGGTCAACGCGCCCATGACCGCGGCGACATGGTCGAGGTCATAGCCGCTGCGAACGCCGTCGCGGCTCATGCAGTTGAGCACGACTTCGCCGGCGCCGCGATCGCAGACGTCGCGCACCCAGTCGAGTGTCCTGAGGCCAGTGTCGCGGCTCTTGTCGGGGCTGCCGGTGTATTGGTGGACAAAATAGTCGCCGTCGCGCTGGTAGCTGTCGACGCCGAGCACGACGCATTGGCTGCCGAAATCGCGCGCTAGTTCCTCGATCAACTCCGGCCTCTCCAGCGCCGGCGAGTTGATCGATAGCTTGTCGGCCCCCGCGTCGAGGCAGGCGGCCCCCTGGTCTCGCGTGCGAAGGCCGCCGGCGGCGGTAAATGGAATGTCGATCACCCGCGCGATTTCGCGCACCCAATCCAGGTCGAGGGTCCTATCCTCCGCGCTTGCGCTGATGTCGTAGAAGACGAGCTCGTCGGCGCCCTCGTCGCGGTAGCGCGTCGCCTGCTCGACGATGTCGCCGGCGTCGCGATGGTCGCGAAACCGGACGCCTTTGACGACCCGGCCGTCCTTGACGTCGAGGCAGGGAATGATCCTACGCGCGGGCAAGGCCGAGCGCCTCTTCCAGCGAAATGCGTCCTTCCCAAAGTGCCTTGCCGACGATCGCGCCGTCGGTCCGAAGTCGCTCCAGATCGGCGAGCGTGGTTACCCCGCCGGATGCCTGGATTTTGAGGTTCGGCAGCCGATCGACCGCTTCGTCGAGAAGCGCGTGGTTGGGTCCGGCAAGCATCCCATCGCGGCCGATGTCGGTGAGGAGCAGGTGGACTACTCCCGGGTGAAGCGCCGCCGCGTCCCACAGCGTCAGCGTTGACGTCTCGGCCCACCCGGAGACCGCGACCATCGGAGTGCCGTTCTCCACCCGCACGTCGAGTGACAGCACCAACCGTTGGGCACCGAACTCCTCTATCCACTGACGCAGGAGGTCGGGCTGTTTGACCGCCACGCTGCCGACAATGACCCGCTCCACGCCCGCATCGAGCAGGCGTGCGAGCTGTGCGCGGGTGCGAATGCCGCCGCCGACCTGCAGATTCAGTCCTGCGGAGCGCGCGAGTGCCTGGATCAGCTCGTGCTGGACCGGCGTGCCTGCTCGCGCTCCGTCTAGGTCGACGATATGCGCCCACTCGGCGCCAGCGTCGGCAAAGCTACGCAGCGCTTCGCCAGGGTCAGCCGAGTAGGTGGTCGCCTCCTCAAACCGCCCCTGGCGAAGGCGGACCACGCGCCCGCCCATCAGGTCCATCGCCGGATAGACGATCATTGCAGAAAGCTCTCGAGGAAGCGCGCGCCGGCTTCCCCCGACCGTTCGGGATGGAATTGCGCGCCGAGCCAGTTGCCGCTGCGGACCACTGCCGGGATGCCGCGCCCGTGCGTCGCGCTCGCCGCCGTAGCCGGCCCGTCGTCGCAGGCGAAACTGTGCGCGAAATATAGATAGTCGCCGCTGACCAGGCCCAGCTCGGGGTCGCGCACCTCGACGCGGCTCCAGCCCATGTGCGGCACTGGCAACCCCGGCGCGGGCTCTAGGCGGCGCACTTGCCCCGGGATGATCCCGAGGCAATCGGTCGCTTCTTCGTCGCTGCGGTCGAACAGCAACTGCATGCCGAGGCAAATGCCGAGCGCCGGCTGCTTCAGTGACGACAGCGGCCCGCGCAGCCCAAGCGCACCGATCCGCTCCATCGCGAAGCCGGCGGCGCCGACGCCCGGCAGGATCACCTTGTCGGCGCTGACGATCTCCTCCGCGTCGGCGGTGACCACCGGCTCGATCCCGAAGCGCCCAAGCGCCAACCGCACCGAACCGAGATTCCCGCAGCCGAGATCGACGAGGACCAGCTTCACAGAACGCCTTTGGTGCTCGGCAGCTCGCTCAAACTGCCTTCGCGCCGGACCGCCTGCCGAAGCGCCCGGCCGAACGCCTTGAAGCAGGCCTCGGTTTTGTGGTGGTCGTTGTCGCCAGTGACCCTGACGTGGATCGCCGCTCCCAGGGCATCGGCGAGCGAGCGGAACACGTGCGCGGTCATTTCGGTCGGATACGCGCCGATGTGGCTGGCCTCGAACGCGCCCTCGAAGCGGCTGTACGGCCGGCCGGATACGTCGATCAGCACCTGCGCCTCGACCTCGTCCATCGGCAAGGCGAAGCCGAACCGCCCGATGCCGCGGCGGTCGCCAAGCGCCCGCGACAACGCGGTGCCGAAAGCGATCGCGCAATCCTCGATGCTGTGGTGGGCGTCGATGCCAAGGTCGCCGTCGCAGGAGAGGATCAGGCTGAAGCCGCCGTGCGCCGCGACCTGGTCGAGCATATGGTCGTAGAAGGGAACGCCGGTGTCGATCCGCCGCGGCGAGGCACTGTCGAGGTCCACCGCGACGGCGATTTTGGTCTCGTTGGTGTCGCGCACCAGTTCGGCGCGGCGCACTGGAGCTGCTGCCGAAACCACACCGAATGCGGCGAGCGCGGCCTCATTCTCCGCTTCGGTTCCGATCGACAGCCGTAGCCCGCCCGGCGCTGCATTCGGTCGAAACCGAACGCGGATGCCAAGGCTGCGCAAGCGGTCGGCAAGCGCGTCGGGATTCTCAACCTCCAGAAACAGAAAATTACCGCCGCCGCAGCGCACGGATTTCACGGTCGGCGATTGCGCAAGCAAAGGCGCGAGCCGCTCGCGCTCGGCCTTGATCCGGGCAATCCGCTCCTCGTGAACGGCACGCCGCGAGGGCGCGAGGGCCACCACCGCCGCTTCGATCGACAGGCTGGGCAAAGGGTAAGGCGGCAAGGCTCGAGCGGCGATGGCAATCAGCTCGGGATTGCCGATCGCGCAGCCGACGCGGGCACCGGCCAGCCCGAACGCTTTCGACAGCGTCTTCAGAACGACGAGATTCGGCCGCCTCGCGGCCTCAGCGGCAAGGCTGGGGGTCGAGGAGAAATCCAGATAGGCCTCATCCAGCACGACGATCGTGTCCGGCAGCGCGTCGGCGACGGCGAGCACATCGCGCGGCTCGACCTCGTTGCCGGTCGGGTTGTTGGGCGAGCAGATGAAGGCCAGCTTGACGCGCTCGGCGCGGCTGAGCGTCTCGGCATAGGTCGAAGCGTCGAAACCGAAATCTTCGCGCAACGGTATCTCGACCACCCGCGCGCCCTGGAGCCGCGCTAAATGCGCATAAGCCGCGAAAGTCGGGATCGAGACTCCAACAGTGTCCACGCCAGCCGTACAGAAAGCCCGCACCAGCATATCGATGGCGTCGTCGGCTCCGCGGGTGACGACGAGACTGTCCGTGGCGACTCCGTACAACGCCGCCATCGCGCGCTTCAGGCGCTCGGGCTGCGGCTCGGGGTAGCGGTTGAGGCCAGCCGCGAGCGGCCCTTCCGACAGCGGCGGATAGGGGTTCTCGTTGGCGTCGAGCTTGATTGCGTCAGCGGTGAACTCCGCATTAGCCCGGGCCGCGATATCGAACGGCTCCAGCGCCAGGATTTCCGGCCGCGCCAGGCGTGCTGCAAGCGAAGTCATGCCTCGCACTCCATCCGCATATCGGCGGCACGCGCATGTGCTTCGAGCGCCTCCATTCGAGCGAGCATCGCGGCGGGGCCGGCGATCCGCCGCGCGGCATCGGCAGTCACCGTCTGCACGCTCATCGCCTTGAGGAAAGTGTAAGTGGAGACCCCGCTCCATGCCCGAGCCGCGCCGTCGGTGGGAAGCACGTGGCTGGAACCGGCGAGGTAATCGCCAAAGCTTTCCGCCGCGTGGCGTCCGACAAACACCGCGCCGGCGTTGCGCACTGACCCCAGCAGCGCTTCCGGGTCGGTGACGGCCAGCGACAAATGCTCGGGCGCGTAAGCGTTTGCGATCTCCACCGACTGCTCGAGGCCGTCCGAAACGATCAACCGCGCGGACGCGAGGGAGGCGCACGCGATCTCCGCCCGCGGCAGCGTCTCAAGCTGGGCGTCGAGTTGCGCTTTGACCTGCTCCGCCAGCTGAGCCGAGGGAGTGACCAGCAGAACCTGGGCAGCGGGATCATGCTCGGCCTGACTGAGCAGGTCCGCGGCAACCAGCCTGGGATCGGCGCTGCCGTCGGCGATCACCATCAGCTCGCTCGGACCCGCCGGCATGTCGATTGCTGCACCGCCGGCCATGCTGGCCACCAGTCGCTTGGCTTCCGCGACCCAGGCGTTGCCAGGCCCGCAAATCTTGTCGACGTTGGGGATCGCGCCGGCACCGAAGGCAAGCCCGGCGATCGCCTGCGCGCCGCCCACCGTCCAGATCGAATTGACCCCGCATAGCTCCGCTGCGAAAGCGATGATCGGGTCGAGGCCACCGCCTGATCGTGGCGGGGTGACCGCGACGATCTCTCGAACGCCAGCAACGCGCGCGGGGATCGCGAGCATCAGCAGCGTCGAAAATAGCGGGGTGCGGCCGCCCGGTATATACAGGCCAACGCGGTCGATCGGCCGCCAGACCTTGCGCACGGACAGACCCGGCGCTGTTTCCACGGCCACGTCCTGCGGCATGCAAGCTTCATGGAAAGCGCGGACGTTGCTGGCCGCGAGCTCGATCGCCGCCAATTGCTCGGCGGCCAGCAGCCGCCTTGCTTCGGCCGCGACCGGCGCGACCTCGACCAGGCGCGGCCCCTCGCCATCGATACGTCGTGCGACTTCGCACAGAGCCTCCCAGCCGCCGGAGCGCACCTGCTCGACGATCGCTGCGACCGCGGATTGCAATTGCGGGTCTGACCGTTGCGCCGGGCGCGCCAGCGCTACATTCCGCTCCGCCTCGTCAAGCTCGTTCCAAACCAGTGTCTTCACATCATCATCTTTTCGATGGGCACGACCAGGATCGCAGACGCGCCGGCGCTTTTGAGCTTCTGCAAAGTCTCCCAGAAGATCGATTCCTGGCAAACGGCGTGGACGGCGAAATGACCGGGCCGGCCGTGCAGCGGCAGGATCGTCGGGGCCTCCGCGCCCGGCAGGATGGCGGTGATCTGCTCGAGCGCCTCCTCGGTCGCGTTGAGCATGATGTACTTCGATTCCTTGGTCGCGAGCACACCATC
>JACCSV010000003.1 GCA_013812805.1 Sphingomonas sp.
GCGGCGGCGGCGGCGGCTTCGGCGGCTTTTCCGGCGGCGGCGGGTCGTTCGGCGGCGGCGGCGCCTCGGGGGGTTGGTGATGCAGGGCCTGACGAGCGAGGATCACGCCAAGGTCAGTGCCGCAATTGCGGCGGCCGAAGCCAGCAGCGACGGTGAAATCGTGGCAGTGGCGACGCCGCTCTCCGATTCCTACCACGACGTCGCCTTGCATTGGGCAGTGGCGGTGATGATCGGCACTATCGCCATCTTGGCCTGGCAGCCGGACGTGCTGCATTTCTGGTTCGGCGTCTTTTTCGGCGCGTGGCGCCCGGCGCCGGCGCTTGGCGAGTTGCTGACGCTGCTGCTGGTGCTCGCGGCGGCGAAGTTCACCGTCGCTCTCCTGATCCTGAAATACATGCCGCTGCGGCTCAAGCTGACCCCGGCCGCGACCAAGACCCGGCGGGTGCGGCGTCGCGCCGTCGCGGTATTCAAGTCGGCGGCCGAGCGGCGGACGACGGGACGAACCGGAATCCTCATCTATCTGTCGATGGGCGAGCACCGCGCCGAAATCGTCGCCGACGAGGCAATCACAAAAGTAACGACGCCCGAGACCTGGGGCGAGGCGATGGCAGCGCTGATCGCCGAGGTGAAGCAGGGGCGGGCGGGCGACGGCATCGTCGCCGCAATCACCGAGGTGGGCACGGTGCTGACCGAACACTTCCCACGCTCGCACACCGACACCAACGAGATTCCCGACAAGCTCATCGAGCTATGACGCAGGACGCCGATGTGCCGCTGACCACCGAGTGGGCCGGCAAATATGTCAGCGTCAAGCGACGCGGCCGCTGGGAGTTCGCGTCGCGCACCGGTAGCACCAATGCCGTCGTCATCCTCGCCGAGCATGAGGGCAAGGTCATCCTCGTCGAGCAATATCGCGTCCCGGTCGGCGCGCGCTGCCTGGAGCTTCCGGCCGGGCTGGTCGGCGACGAAGATCCTGACGCGACCGTCGAGGAGACCGCGGTCAAGGAGCTGGAGGAGGAGACGGGCTTTACCGCAACCCGCATCGAACGGCTGGGCGACTTCCACAGCTCGCCTGGGATGCTCGCGGAAAGTTTCGCCCTGGTCGGCGCCCACGGCGTCAGCCGCTGCGGCGAGGGCGGGGGCAACGAGCGTGAGGCAATCGACGTCCATCTGGTTGCGCGCGAGGACATCTCCTCCTTCGTCGAGCAGCGGCGGAACGCGGGCGTTGCCATCGACGTCAAGCTGCTGCTGTTCCTGACCTTCTAAAGACGCAAAAAAAACCGGGCGGCCGCGAAGCCGCCCGGTTCTGAAGTGCACTCAGCTGCGTTCAGGTGCGGCTGAATTGCGGGCTGGTCTGGGACGCCTGCTGCTGGAAGCCGGACTGCTGATCGGTCCCGGACTGCTGCAGCTTCTGGTCGGCCTTCTCCAGGACCTCGTCCTTCTTCTCGCTCAGCTTGGACGCGATCTGGTCCTTCTGCTCGGTCGCGACGTTGCGTGCCTTTTCGCCGACGTTCCCGAGCGTCTCCTGTTCCTGGCGGGTGATCGGCAGGGTGCTTCCGAAGGCAGCGCCGACCGCGGCTGCAAGAATTCCCCCGACCAGCGGTTTGCTGCTGTAGAAGTCCTGGGTCTTGTTCACGGCCATCCGCGCGGTGTCTTTGGTCGCATCGGCAGCTTGGGCCGAGCTGTCTGACCAGGCACGGCGCTTCTCGCGGAACTTCTCGGTCATGCTGTCGAGCCGCTCGCGAAAGCCGTGATCGTCCTCGTCCTGTCCGCGCTCGACCATCAGGAAGTTGGCACGGGCCAGGTCGCGGCGGCGCTGATAAGTACCGGAATCCTCGTCGTCGCGCATTTCGACCGACGACATGTGCGAGACATAGTCGCGATGATGGCTGTCGGAACCGTCGAAATCATCGTCGCTCGACTTGCCGAATTTGTCGCTCACCGTCGGGAATTTCGAATCCTTGTCGCTGACGAGCCAGATGGCGCCGGCGGCGATAAGTCCGAGTGCGATCGGGTTGCGGCGGGCGCCGTCAAGCAGCATCCGGGCATCGACATCATTCTCGTCCGCCTTGTCGAGCAAGGCGTTGAAGATGTTCTTGGGCGTAAGCTGGTCGCCGATCTTGTCGACGGTGCGGCTCATGTCCTCTTGCGTGCGGCGGATGTCCTTCTCGATCGCGGCAGGATCCTGGGTGGTATCGGTTTGTGTATCGGTCATCGTGTTTGCTCCGTGTGCAGGTCGCCGCGAGCGATGTCGGGCGTACGTTCAAGGGTGCGTTGGGTGCGTTCCGGGGTCAGATGAGCATCGCTCATCTTCTTCGACGCGCCACTATAGAGGAGGTAGGCCAGGACCAGCGTCGCGACGCCGACGATCAGCGTTGCCGCGCCGGTGTTGTCGATGGCTTGGGCGAGGAGATAGGCCACGCCCATCAGAGTCACCCCAAGGCCGGCCATGCCGACCACGGCAGCGCCGACGAAGGCGCCGATCGCAGTCTTCAGTTCAGTCGTGCCCTCGCGGATCTCGGCCTTGACCAGGCTCATCTGCTGTTCGGCGAGGTGCGATCCCTGACCAGCCAGTTGCCGGACGAGGTCGACGATATTGTCGCCGGAATCCGGACTGGAAGTCTGTCCGGTGCGGACGGTCTGGCGCTCGCCCGTCGCGGCGAAGCGCGTTTCCGATTCGATCATGCGAACTCTCCCGTGGTCCTCGACGACGAGGCCACATCAGGACTTTCCGGCCGGAACATCGGCTCGTCGACCGACGCCGGCGGGAATTGCGTCTGCTGCCGGAACTGGTCTTGCGAGTCCTCGCTGCCGCCGGCCCTGAAGACGCGGGCAGCGGCAAAGCCGAGTGCCGCGCAACCGGCGAGGAAGGTGCCCGGATTGTTCCGCGCCAATGTTTGCACATCGTTGAGGATCTGGCGGCTATCCTTTTGCTCGAGGGTATCGGCAAAGCGCCGAACCTGGGATGCGCCCTGCTCGAACGCGGATCTGAGCCACTGCGGTGTCGACTCGTCGAATTCGCTCGCAGCCTTTTCGAAGGCGGACGAAACGGACTTCACTTGCGAGGCGGCGGGACCCTTGCGAGCGTCCAGCTCGCTATGGATTCGGTTGGTCGCCGAGCTGGTCAGCTGCTCCGCGTCGGAGCGCAACTCGTTGGTAATTCCACCTGTATTTTGAGGAGGAGATTGCATGTCTTCCCTTTCTTTTCTTTGATATCTAACCAACTGGAGAGAGCCCCCCGCGGTTCCGCTCGTTTCGGGTGCAGATTGACCAGCAGTGGCTGGCGTCGGGCGACCGGTGCGCCCCGCTCGATTTCCTTGGAACCTTAATGGCTCGAGCCGGCGTTGAGCAGAATCATGCCGGACCCAGCGACCGCAAATCCCGATTCAGCCGAACAGGCGGAACGGAAGCGCGTGCTCCGGGTGTCGGACAGTCCGACCTACCAGCTATTGCTCAAGGAGCGGGCGCGATTCAGCTGGATTCTCACGTTGATCATGCTGGTCATCTTCTTTGGCTACATCCTGCTGATTGCGTTCGCGCCGGAGTGGCTTGCAGTGCCCATAGGCGGTGGGACCACGACCATCGGCATCCCGATCGGGCTTGGAGTCATCCTGTGCGGGATCGCTTTGACCGGCGTCTACGTCCATCGGGCGAATAGCCGGTTCGATCCGCTGATTGCGGCAATCCGTGAGGAGGCGGAGGGTTGAACCTGGCAGCGCGGCCCCGGATCTTCGTCCTGGTGCTGGCGCTGCTTCTGCCGGCGGTCGCCTACGCCGACCCAGCGCTTGGCCAGTCCCAGCAACAAGCAACCAATTGGCCGGCCATCCTCGTCTTCGGCGCTTTCGTCGTCCTCACTCTTGGAATCACGCGATGGGCCGCCTCCAGGACCCGCACCACGTCCGACTTCTACGCGGCCGGGGGCGGGATCACCGGCTTTCAGAACGGCCTCGCGATCGCCGGCGATTACATGTCGGCCGCGTCTTTCCTCGGCATCTCGGCGCAGATCTTCGCGGATGGCTATGACGGGCTGATCTACTCCACCGGCTTCCTTGTCGGCTGGCCGATCATCCTGTTTCTCCTCGCCGAGCGGTTTCGAAACCTGGGCCGCTACACGTTCGCGGACGTTGCCTCGTTTCGCTTTGCGCAGACGCCGGTGCGGCTGTTTGCGGCCTTGAGCACGCTGTCCGTCGTTCTGTTCTACCTGATCGCGCAAATGGTTGGCGCTGGGCAGCTGATCAAATTGCTGTTCGGCCTGCCATACGGCTTCGCGGTGGTGATCGTCGGCGTGCTGATGACGCTGTACGTGACGTTCGGCGGCATGATCGCAACGACCTGGGTGCAGATCATCAAGGCGGTGCTGCTGCTCGGCTGTGCAACGGTGATGGCCGTCGCCGTGCTGGCCAGCTTCAACTTCTCGCCCGACGCGCTTTTCGCAAAGGCGGTCGAGGTCAAGAGCGGACTCGCTTCGGCAGGCGGCGCTCCACCGGGCGAAGCGGCGGCGCGCGGCGCGTCGATCATGGGGCCCGGCAACTTCATCAAGGATCCGCTGTCGGCGATCTCGTTCGGCATGGCGCTGATGTTCGGCACCGCCGGCCTGCCGCACATCCTGATGCGCTTCATCACCGTTCCCGACGCTAAGGCGGCGCGCAAATCGGTGCTCTGGGCGACCGGCTGGATCGGCTATTTCTACCTCCTGACCTTCATTATCGGCTTCGGCGCGATCGTCATGGTCGCTACCGATCCGTCGTTCCTCGATCCCGCGG
>JACCSV010000044.1 GCA_013812805.1 Sphingomonas sp.
GGAATCCGATCAGCGATTCACAGAGAGCTAGCATTCGTTGGGTAGTTCCGGCCGAATGATCCGCATGTGGACAGATATTTGAACGAAGAACTTTTTTAGGAAAGACAAAGCTATGGCAGCTCCCGCAACAACCGAAGCCGGTGATTTTGGCCTGATGAACGCCCTCAACCAGGGCGGAGTGATCAGCTGGTCGGTGTTCGTGATCCTGGTGATCATGTCGATCGGCACCTTCTACATCATGTTCACCAAGTTTCTGCAGCAGCAGAAGATCATCAATCAGGGCAAGAAGGTCCGATCGAGCTTCTGGAACTCGCCCAATCTGCGCGATGCGTCGGGCAAGCTCGAGACCAAGAGCGCCTATCGCGCGATCGTCGAAGACGCGCTGGTGGCGCAGGACCAGCATGGCAAGCTGACCGACCCGGTCGATCAGCACGAATGGGTTGCGGGCAGCCTCAGCCGCTCGCAGGGTGCGATTGGCGCGCGGCTCGGTGAAGGTCTCGCCTTTCTTGCCACGGTCGGTTCGACCGCGCCGTTCATCGGGCTGTTCGGGACCGTCGTCGGTATCTATCGCGCGCTGATCAAGATCGGTGCGTCGGGCGATGCGTCGATCACCACCGTCGCCGGCCCTGTCGGCGAGGCGCTGATCATGACCGCGCTCGGCCTCGTCGTCGCGGTTCCCGCGGTGCTTGCCTACAACTGGCTGATCCGCCGCAACAAGTCGATCATGGAAGACCTCGCGGCCTTCACCAACGACCTTCACGGCTACCTGATGTCGAACGGTTCGGTGAAGCCGCGGATGGCCGGCACTACCGGCGGTACCGGCACCGGCTCTGCGAGCAATCGCGCCCCGGCCGCAACCGGCGACACCCAGCGGGCTTCACCGGTGCGTCCCGGCATGACGCCAACCGGCGCGCAGGCAACGACCGACCGTTAAAGCAAGTCCGGCCCGGGCCGAGCGCCCGGACCGTCCGATCCACGCGGTCAACAGAAAGCGGAAGTAACCAATGGCAGGCAGCGTAGTAGGCGAAGAAGAAGAATCGATTTCCGACATCAACGTCGTGCCGTTGACCGACGTCATGCTGGTGCTTCTGATCATCTTCTTGATTGCCGTCCCCGTCGTTTTGCAGACGGTCCCGGTGAGCTTGCCGAAGGTGCGTTACGAGGCGACCACGACCAAGCCCGACAACGTTAACCTGTCCGTCAAGGGCGGAGCGGGCGGCAGCTGCGAGGTTTACTGGAACCTCACCAAGGTCGATAGCAAGGACCTGCTCGACCGCGCGGTCAAGAAGCTGGAAGATCAGGTCAAGAAGGTCGGCGGGATCGAGAATCTGAACGAAGAGAATATGCCGGAAGCGCATATCCGCGGCGACATCAATACGCCCTACAAGTGCATCGGCGGGGCGATCATCACCATGCAGCGGGCCGGCTTCGCGCGGGTCGGCTTCATTTCCGAGCCGGAGCCGCTGGCCGGCGTTCGCGCTCAGTAGGAGTAATTCGCGATGTCAATGCAGACCGCCAGCGACAACAGCTCCGGCGAACCGATGATGGACATCAACACGACGCCGTTGATCGACGTCATGCTGGTGCTCCTGATCATGTTCATCATCACCATCCCGATCCAGAGCCACGCGGTGAAACTCGACCTTCCGGTCAATGACCCGTCGCAGGTTCAGCCGCCGATCGACCCGGTGAAGAACAAGATCGTCATCACCAACACCGATCAGATCCTTTGGAACGGCACGCCGCTTCCGGAGGACCAGCTGCGGCTGTACCTCGACCGGACGCAGCAGATGCAGCCGATCCCGGAGCTTCACCTGCAGCCAGAATCCGAGGCCCGTTACGAGACGGTCGACGAAGTGCTCGCCATTACCAAGCACGCCAGCATTGAGAAGATGGGCTTCGTCGGCAACGAATATTACATGAACGTCTTCTGATCTTTGCGGTGAAGAATTCTTCGGTGGGGCGGCCTTCGGGCCGCCCTTTTCACATCCGCGCCGCTACTGGCGCTCGGCAAGAGCCCGTGCCATTGCTCGGGTCGTAATGAGCGCCACCGCCGGTTTCGCAGTCGTCATCCTGGCCGCCGGGCAAGGCACCCGGATGCGCTCCGACACCCACAAGGTGCTTCATCCGATCGCCGGCCGGCCGTTGCTCCTGCACCTCCTCGATGCCGTCAATTCGCTTGGAGCCTCGCGCCGCGTCGTCGTCGTCGGCAAGGGCCGCGATCAGGTCGAGCAAAAGCTCGACGGTCATCAGGTAGCGGTCGCTCACCAGGCGGAGCAGAAGGGCACCGGCCACGCGGTGCTGCAGGCGCAAGCGGCGCTTGCGGATTACGACGGTGCCGTGCTGGTCCTCTACGGCGACACGCCATTCGTCGAATCCGCGACCTTGGAGCGGATGCTGCAACGGCTCGACGGCGACGACGGCCCGGGCATCGTCGTACTCGCGTCCGAGCCGGCGGACCCTGCCGCTTATGGCCGGATCATCCTTGGCGAAGGCGACCGCATCGCCAAGATGGTCGAGTATCGGGATGCGACGCCGGAAGAGCGGGCGGTGCGGCTGTGCAACAGCGGCATGATGGCGCTTCGCAACCGCGACCTGTTCCGCTGGCTGGGCGAGGTCGGCAACGACAATGCGGCGGGCGAATATTATCTCCCCGACGTCGTCAACATCGCCGCTGGCGAGGGGCGCGACGCGGTGGTCATCGTCGGTGACCCGTACGAAACCGCCGGGGTCAACAGCCGCGCCGAGCTTGCCCACCTCGAGCTTGAGTGGCAGCGGCGGCGGCGCGAGCAGGTGCTTCACGAAGGCGCGACGCTGATCGACCCGGAAAGCGTCTGGTTCGCTTACGACACCAGGCTTGGGCGCGACGTCACCGTCGAACCGCACGTGGTATTCGGCCCTGGGGTCAAGGTCGCCGACGGAGCAACGATCAAGGCGTTCAGCCACATCGAGGGGGCCGAGATCGGGGCGCGCGCCGCGGTCGGGCCGTTCGCCCGCATTCGCCCCGGCACCAGCCTTGCCGAGGACAGCAAGGTGGGCAATTTCGTCGAGCTCAAGAAAGCCAGCGTCGGCCGCGGCGGCAAGGTCAACCACCTAAGCTATGTCGGCGATGCCGAGGTCGGCGAGCGCGCCAACATCGGCGCGGGCACGATCACCTGCAACTACGACGGGTTCGGCAAGCATCGCACGGTGATCGGCGCCGGCGCCTTCATCGGCTCCAACACCGCGCTGGTCGCGCCCGTGGCGATCGGCGCCGGCGCCGTGGTTGGTGCCGGATCGGTGATCACCAGCGACGTCGAGGCGGATAGCCTGGCGCTGGAACGCAGCGAGCAGCAGGGGGTCGCCGGCTGGGCCCGGCGTTTTCGCGAGCGGATGACCAGGAAAGCCGCCGAGTAGATGTGCGGGATCGTCGGCATCGTCGGCAACCATGACGTTGCCCAGCGGCTGTTCGACGGCCTCAAGCGCCTCGAATATCGCGGCTACGATTCCGCCGGCATCTGCACGATCGACGGCAGCAAGCTCGACCGCCGCCGCGCCGAGGGCAAGCTCGAGCACCTCAAGCGCGCGCTCGAGCAGGAGCCGCTCGATGGCGAGGTCGGCATCGCCCACACCCGCTGGGCGACGCACGGCGCTCCGACGGTGAGCAACGCCCATCCGCATATCGCCGGCCCTGTAGCGTTGGTGCACAACGGCATCATCGAGAATTTCAAGCCGCTGCGCGACGAGCTGATCGCCGACGGGCGCGAGTTTTTGAGCGAGACCGACAGCGAAGTGGTCGCGCATTTGGTCGCCCGCGAGGTCGAGGGCGGGGCGTCTCCCGAGGCGGCGGTCGCTACGGCGCTGCCACGGCTGAAGGGCGCCTTCGCTATCGCCTTTTTGTTCCGCGACCATCCTGATCTGGTGATCGGCGCGCGCATGGGGGCGCCGCTGACGGTGGGCTACGGGGAGGGGGAGAATTACCTCGGTTCCGACGCCCTTGCACTGGCGCCGTGGAGCCAGCGCATCGCTTATCTCGAGGAAGGCGACTGGGCTGCGGTGCGCCGCGACCGGATCGACATTTTCGATCGCGACAATCGGCCGGTGGAGCGGGCCATCGTCCAGTCCGGAGCGTCGGACGTGCGGATCGAGAAGGGCAATTACGCGCATTACATGCAGAAGGAGATTTTCGAGCAGCCGGTCGTGGTTGCCGATACGCTCCAGTCGTACATCCGGCCGTTCGAGGGGGTGGTTGCGCTTCCCAATGTCGATTTCGACCTAGGCGAGGTCAGGCGCCTGACGATCGTCGCCTGCGGAACCAGTTACTACGCCGGGCTGGTCGCCAAATATTGGATCGAGCAGTTCGCTCGGGTGCCGGTCGACATCGATGTCGCCTCGGAGTTCCGCTACCGCGATCCGGTGCTGGAGCCCGGCGGGCTGGCGCTGTTCGTCAGCCAGTCGGGCGAGACCGCAGACACGCTGGCGGCGCTCCGCCACGCCAAGGCGCAGCAGCAGCGCATCGCGGTGGTGGTCAACGTGCCAACCAGCTCAATGGCGCGGGAAGCGGACCTGCTGCTCCCGACCCATGCGGGGCCTGAGATCGGCGTCGCCTCGACCAAGGCGTTCACTTGCCAGCTGGCGGTGCTCGCGGCGCTCGCCGCCAATCTTGCGCGCGCCAAGGGTCAGCTGTCGGAGGAGGAGGAGCGCGACATCGTCGCTCAGCTGCAGCTGGCGCCTGCCGCAATCAACGCCGCGCTCAACCATGACGACGACATCCGCGAGATGGCGCATCTCATCGCTCCTGCCCGCGACGTGCTTTACCTCGGCCGCGGGCCCTATTATCCGATGGCGCTGGAAGGCGCGCTCAAACTCAAGGAAATCAGCTACATCCACGCCGAAGGCTATGCCGCCGGCGAGATGAAGCATGGGCCGATCGCGCTGATCGACGACAATGTGCCGGTGATCGTCCTCGCCCCGTCAGGGCCGTTATTCGAGAAGACCGTCAGCAACATGCAGGAAGTGCGGGCGCGCGGCGGCAAGATCGTGCTGATGAGCGACGCCAAGGGCCTGGCGGAAGCGGGGGAGGGCTGCATGGCCACCATCGAGATGCCGCAGGTGCACCCGCTGATTGCCCCACTGGTCTATGCGGTGCCGGTGCAGTTGCTCGCTTACCACACGGCGGTGCTCAAGGGCACGGACGTCGACCAGCCGCGCAACCTCGCCAAGAGCGTAACGGTCGAATAGCGAGGCGTT
>JACCSV010000080.1 GCA_013812805.1 Sphingomonas sp.
TTATTTTGCGGAGAGCCTCGAGAAGCTGGCGGCGAACATCGAGGAGGTGCGCCCCACCATCATGATCGTGGTGCCGCGGCTGTTCGAGATGCTGCGCGCCCGGATCCTAAAGGCACTCGAGAAGAGCAGAGCGCTCTCCAACTATCTGCTCAAGCGGGCGGTAGCGATCGGAAGCGACCGGTACCATGGCCGGTTCCGGCCGTGGAACGCGCCGCTGGACGCGGTCCTGTCGCTGACGGTGCGGCGCAAGGTCCAGGCGAGGTTCGGGGGACGGGTCAAGGCGATGGTCTCGGGTGGAGCGCCGCTCAACCCGGAGGTCGGGCTGTTCTTCCATTCGCTGGGGCTGACGATCCTGCAGGGCTACGGCCAGACCGAGGCGGCGCCGGTGATCAGCTGCAATCGCCCGAGCGCCGGCATCCGCATGGACTCGGTCGGCCCGCCGCTGCTGAATACCGAGGTGAGGATTGCCGAAGACGGCGAGATCATGGTGCGCGGCGAACTCGTCATGCACGGCTATTGGCAAAGCCCTGAGGAGACCGCGCGGGTGCTCCAGGACGGCTGGCTGGCGACCGGCGATGTCGGCCATTTCGACGATGGCGGGCGGATCGTCATCACCGACCGCAAGAAGGACCTGATCGTCAACGACAAGGGCGACAATGTCTCGCCACAGCGCATTGAAGGGATGCTGACGCTGCAGCCGGAGATCGCCCAGGCAATGATCTTTGGCGACCGCAAGCCGCATCTTGTCGCGCTGATCGTCCCCGACCCGGACATCGCCGAGTTGCCGAACGTCCAGCAGCGGCTGTCCGCCGCTCTCGACCGGGTCAACCGCGACGTGTCGGTCATCGAGCGCGTCCGGCGTTTCGCGCTCGCCGATGCGCCATTCTCGGTCGAGAACGAACAGATGACGCCGTCACTGAAGATCCGTCGTCACGTGATCACCGCCGCCTATCGCGAACGCCTGGAGGCGCTGTACCGCCGCTAGGCGCCGGGGCGCGTGTAAGGCACGAAGTCGCCCCACACACAGCTGCCGGTGGTGATCCCGCTCGACAGGTCGACAAGCTCGGCAATGTCGCCGCCGCACGGGCCCTGCCCGCCGAAGGTGCGGGTGACCAAGGTGTAAAAGCCGGAGCCGAGGCGCGAGCAGCCCGCGCGCATTTCACTGCGCCACAAGCGGTTGCGGCCGTCGCGGAACACGACCGTGTTATCGTCGATGATCGTCATGTCGGACGAGCGGTAGGCGGGAAGACAGGACCTAGCGGGACCTGCTGCCTTGCCGGCGAGCAGCTGCTGCAGGCGCTGCTCAGCCGCGGGGTTGGCCATTTGCGGCGGGGCGGTAGCGCAGCCGCCGAGAGCAGCTGCCGAAGCGAGGGCAAAACCAAGGGTACGCATGGAAAATCTCCTTACCATGCGACTCTCCATACGCTTCTTAGCGGAAGTTGTCTTTGTCCTGGCGAAGTTGCGCGAATTTCTCGACGGTCACGGCCCGGACGAATGGGTTCGTGGCTTTTTCCGCGGCGATCGTCGTTGGCAGCGTGATCTCGCCGCGCTGGCGCAGTGCCTCGACTTCGCGCAGCCGCTCGGCCGTATCCAGATTCGCCGGCTCCGCGTGCACCGCGAAGCGGGCGTTGGAGAGCGTATATTCGTGTGCCGGGTACAGCAACATGCCGTCCGGCAGCGCCACCAGCCGCTGCAGCGACTCGTACATCTGTTGTGGGCTGCCCTCGAACAGCCGGCCGCAGCCCATCGCGAACAGGGTGTCGCCGACGAAAGCGACGCCCGCGCCGTCGAAGATCAGCCCGATGTGCCCGAGCGTATGGCCGGGAATCTCGATCACCCGGCCGGTATGCTCACCTAGGCGCACCTCGTCGCCTTCGCGAAGCTGCACGTCGACGCCGGGGATGGTCTCTGCGACCGGGCCGGAGACCAGCGCCCCGAACGCTTCCTTGACGCCGACATTTCCGCCGGTGTGGTCCGGGTGCCAATGCGTGTTCCAGATCTGGTTGATCGCCCACCCGCGCTGTTCCGCTGCGGCCAGCGCCGCGGCGCCGTCGCCGGGATCGAC
>JACCSV010000089.1 GCA_013812805.1 Sphingomonas sp.
CTAGAGTAAGCTGCTGTGGGTGAAACACGCCCATCTAACTGTTCTCGTTATCCTTGTGGCGACCGCAGTCTTTGCAGTGGGCTACAAAATCGCGACGCCCGGAAGCGGGGTCGTTCCACCGGAATTAATCAAGCGAGCACAGCAAACTTCACCACATGGTGAAAAGCCCAACTGGTTGGGCTTCACTGAAAGCGACAGTCTGTTCGAGGGCATTCGAGACAGAGCCTATGCCTTCTGCTTCTCGCGAGGCAGTATCGACCGGCGATGTGCTCTAGAACAGGATGAAGCGGTGCAATTCGCGACATGGGTCATGACGAGCGGGTTGAGTTCATCAAGGAAACGATGAAGGAGTTCCGCGCGGCTGGCACGGAGGCGCTGAAGCAGCGATATCCTGAGCTTGCGTCTCCGGACGATAAGGCCGCCGCGCCGTCGCTGCCGCCGGGGTTTCAGCTCCAGAGAAGGTGAAATAAGTCTCTTAATGACTGCTTCAGGGAAGTTCGCTATATGGTCCACATGCCGCTCCGCTTTCAGTTCGATGAAAGGAAGGGTCGGGAGGCGCTCGCTTACATCGCGAGCAGGTGGCCAAACGTCACAGTTTTCTACGCTTCCAAGGCCCTCTTCTTCGCCGAAAAGGCACACCTCAACCGCTATGGGCGACCCATAGTGGCGGACACTTTTGTTGCCATGCCTAACGGACCTGTCCCCTCGACGCTTTATGATTTCCTGAAGAGCGAGTTTGGACTTGCCGGCGATCCTGACGCCTTCAGGGGTGCCATCAGCACTGATAACTATCCGACGATCGCCAGCAGGAGGGAGCCTGAGGAAGGTGTTCTTTCCCAGAGCGATTTGGAGTGCCTCGACGAGGCGATAGCGTTCTGCCGCGTCAGAGGGTTTAGCCACCTTTCCCAGCTCACTCACCAAGAGAAAGCTTGGGCCGAAGCCTCCAACAACGGGCCGATGGATTACGAAGATTTCATCGAAGAGAACAATCCGAACCGCGAAGCAATCTTGAATGATGCGCGAGAGTTTGCCGCCTACGGGGTGCTGTGAACCTTGGGCATCTCTATGTCATCCACACGACACTAACGAAGCCGCCAAAGGATAAGTTAGTAATCTGCGTGTGCGCAGAGAAGAATCTTTTCATTTGGATCAACAGTCGCCCACGCGCACATGGTGTCGCGCAAATGCCGCTTGCCGCTGCTGACCACGTTGCGCTTTCTCACGAGTGCCATCTCGACTGCAGCCGAGTGACAACGTTCCGTCCGGCAGAGTTGGACGCGGCGCTCGATCGAGGGCGCATCATGTCCGACTTGGCCGCACGCATTGTCGCTTTCGTCACCCTGACACAGCCGAAAACCCTGACACCCGGGCAGCAGCAGACAATCAGAACGAACCTGGCGGCACTTTAGCTGGCTCCGCTTCGCTCATAACGCTGAGGTCCCTATTGTCCCTAACGTCCCTATTGTCCCGCCAGCGCCTGCGTCAGCAGCACAGCGACTTTAGCAGCTTTAGCAGCTTTAGCAGGCCGGCGCCCCCGGCTCGCCCATTTGCTGACCCTGTCTTCCGGCGCCTGCCTGAGGGAGGAAGTGGGGGAGCGATACTTCCGACGATCACAAAAGCCGCGTTGTTTCAAAAGGATAGCGACGCCCGCTGGATGCCCCGTGAGGATTCGAACCTCAATTGACGGAGTCAGAGTCCGTAGTCTTACCATTAGACGACGGGGCAGCGCGCGGGCGCGATGAGCGGCGGCGGCGAGATAGGGACTGCGAGCCTTGCCTGTCAACGCCAAGCGGCATTGTCCCGCCGTCCGCTTTGGGCGCTCAGTCGCGTCACTGTCACAAACCCTTGCTCTTTCGGCCATTTAAGGCTTAAATCTGCGTTAAGTCACCCGGTGCATAAGCCGGCGAAGAAAAAGAATGGGCGGAAAGATGGCGCAGAACGTCGCCAACGCGCCGGCCCCGGCGTTCCGGGTACCGCCGGCCACCGTGGAGAGGCCGCACCCGCGGCTCGAGCAGCGCCACGGCCAACGCCACACCTATGCAGCGCTCGACCTCGGCACCAACAACTGCCGGCTGTTGATCGCTCGGCCCGAGTCCGAAGGCTTCACCGTGATCGACGCTTTCTCGCGAATCGTCCGGCTGGGCGAAGGCATGTCGCAGTCCGGATTGTTGTCCGGCGAAGCGATGGAGCGGACCGTGACGGCACTTGGGGTCTGCGCGGATAAGCTGCGCCGGCGCAACGTCTCGCTGTCGCGCTCGGTCGCGACTGAGGCCTGCCGGCGAGCCGCCAACGGGCGCAGCTTCGTCGAGCGGGTGCGCGAGGAGACCGGGATCGCGCTGGAGATCATCGCCCCGCAGGAAGAGGCGCGGCTGGCGATGCTGGGCTGTCACAAGCTGCTCGAGCCCGGCGACGGCCCGGCGGTGATTTTCGACATTGGCGGCGGTTCCACCGAGCTGGTGCTGATCGACCATGACGGCGCGACGCCGCGGATCCGCAGCTGGTGGAGCGCGCCGTGGGGCGTCGTCTCGCTCACAGAAAGCGAGGGCAAGGAGGCGATTGAGGGCAAGGACCGGGTCGCCGCCTACAAAAGGATGCGCGAGCGGGTGCGACGCTCGTTCGACCGCTTTGCCGAGACCCTGCCCAAGGATCGCCAGGGAATTCGCCTGCTCGGCACCAGCGGCACGGTGACGACCCTCGCCAGCGTCCATCTGGCGCTGCCAAGCTACGACCGCCGTGCCGTCGACGGGCTGCACGTGCCAATCGAAGCGATGCACCGGATCAGCAGCATGATCGCGCAGATGGACTTCGACGAGCGCTCCAGCCTGCCGTGCATCGGCCCGGACCGAGCCGACATGGTGGTCGCCGGCTGCGCCATCCTCGAGGCGATCCTCGACATCTGGCCGGCCAGGAACCTGGGCATCGCCGATCGCGGCATCCGCGAGGGCATCTTGCGCTCGCTGATGGCCCGCGACGGCTACGCATTGTGAGCGAAGGCGGCGGGCTCCGGCAGCGCGTCAAGACCGCCAGGCGGCGCACCACCTCCTCGACGCGCTGGCTCGAGCGGCAGCTGAACGATCCCTATGTGCGCCGCGCCAAGGCGGACAATTATCGCAGCCGCGCCGCCTACAAACTGCTCGAGCTCGACGACCGCTTCCGCCTCTTGAAGGGAGTCAAAGCGGTGATCGACCTCGGCATTGCGCCGGGCGGATGGAGCCAGGTGGTCCGCCGCCGCTCACCGCAGGCAAAAGTAGTCGGCATCGACTTGCTTGCGACGGAGCCGATCGAAGGCGTCGACATCCTGCAGCTGGACTTCATGGACGATTCGGCGCCCGACAGGCTGCGCGTGGCGCTCGGCGGGCCGGCTGACCTGGTCCTCTCCGACATGGCTGCAAACACCGTCGGCCACGCGCAGACCGACCATTTGCGCACCATGGGCCTGGTTGAAGCCGCGCTCGACTTTGCGGTGCAGGTGTTGGAGCCCGGCGGCGGCTTCGTCGCCAAGGTGCTTGCCGGCGGCGCCGACAACAGCCTCGTCGCCGAGCTCAAGCGCCACTTTTCCGCCGTCAAGCACGCCAAGCCCCCCGCCAGCCGCAAGGAATCGAGCGAATGGTACGTGGTCGCGCAGGGGTTCAAGGGGA
>JACCSV010000098.1 GCA_013812805.1 Sphingomonas sp.
GCCGCGGTCTTGCCGGTGCCGGTCTGGGCGATGCCCAGCAAATCGCGGCCGGTCAGGACCGTCGGGATGGCTTGAAGCTGGATGGGGGTCGCTTGCGAATAATTGTTCGCTGCGAGCGCATCGAGCAGGGGCTTGGAAAGCCCGAGAGACATGAAAGACATTATATTTCCGATATGAAAAAGGCCGCCGCGCACATGCGCGGTCGGTAAGGGGGTCAAAAAGCGCCCCGCGTGAATTGGAGAGCAAGCCGGTCGAGGCGCGGGCCGGGTCCTGACTCCCCTGAAAAGATGGGGTCAAGACCGTTCACGCCGCTTTGTTGAAAGCGCCTCGTGCTGCAGTGCAATATAGACCGAAGATGAAGAAAGTCCAGTCGGCCCTACTTCAGCGCCACGGCGCCGCGGAGGATCAGCGGGAAAAGGCTCAGCAGCATCAGCGTCGCGATCAGCTTTACCGACAGGATGTCGCCGGCGTTTTCGAGTGTCGCCAGCTGGGTCCCGGCGCTCACGTAAATGAAGGTCGCGGGGATCAGGCCGGCGATGGTCAGCGGCACATAGGTGCGCCAGCGGATTGCGGTCAGGCCCATCGCCAGGTTGACCAGCCAGTAGGGCACCACCGGATTGAGCCGCAAGGTGAGCAGATAGAGCCCGCCATGCGCCTCCATGCCGCGGTCGATTGCCTCGATGCGGCGCGCGAACCGCCGCTTCACCCAGGAGCGAAGCAAATAGCGGGAATCGAAGAAGGCGATGGTCGAGCCGATCGAGGTGGCGACCAGCACGATGAGGAGGCCCGGCCAGAAGCCGAACAGCGCGCCGCCCGAGACGCCGAGTACGGGGGAAGCGGGAAAACAGGCTGCGGTGGCAACCACGCACAGCAGGAAGAAGCCGGAGCCGTAGATCAGCGGCCGAGCCTCGACCAGTTGCACCAGCCACGCGCGGCTGTCCTTGAGCTTATCGATCGACAGCCAGTCGCCAAGCGGCGAGAACAGGCACGCGCCGATCACGCCCAGAATGACGGCGGCGAATGCGATCGCTCCAATATTGCCCCGGTCCACGTTGCTGCTTCCCCTGTGCAGTTCGTTGCACTGACTTCAGCAAGGGGCGTGCCAAGGCTGGGGGAATGGCTGAATTCCGGGATCGGCGGATAAGCCGCCGGCGAAGCGCGGCTGCAGCGGCAGTGGTTTACGCCAAGCTTTGGCGGCTAGGCCGGGGAAGCGCGGCCGGCCTCGACGTGGAAGCGCGAGGCTGTCCCGATGCCGTCGAACAGCGCCGCTTCGGTGGCCGACATCCACACCTGTCCGCAGCCTTCGAGGCGGGCGAACAGCGCCGAGCGGCGCTTAGGATCGAGGTGGGCGGCGACCTCGTCGAGCAGCAGCACCGGCGGCGCCCCGCGCCGCTTGGCGACGAGGTCCGCGTGCGCCAGCACCAGGCCCAGCAGCAGCGCTTTCTGCTCACCGGTCGAGCAGCGCGACGCCGGCATCTCCCCTTCGGCTCCGCTCAGGACAGGCTTGCCGCGGTGCAGCACGGCGAGGTCCTGCCGGTGCGGCCCGACCAGGGTTCGCGCCGCCGCCGCATCGCGGCTGCGCGATGCGCTCAGCTCGGCGGCGAGATCGCCGCCGCTCCATCCATCGAGTGAGATCGCCGCCTTGGCGAACATGTCGTCGGGGGTGTCGAACAGCCGCCCGTCGAGAGCTGCCACGGTTCGCAGCCGGGCCGCGCCGACTTCCGCCCCATGCTCGGCCATTTGCGCTTCCAGCGCGCTCATCCACGACGGGTCGGCGTTGCCGATGTCGGCGAGCAGCTTGTTCCTGGCGCGCATCGCCGCGTCGTAGCGGGTCGCGTGATGTGCGTGCGCTGGCTCCAGCGCCAGCACCAGCCGATCGAGGAAGCGCCGCCGCTCGCTTGCGGTGCCAGAGAACAGCCGGTCCATCGCCGGCGTCAGCCACAGCACCGACAGCCATTCCGAAAGCGAATTGACAGACGCGGCGGCGCCATTGACCCGCACCTGCCGCCGCTCGGGCGCCGTTGCCAAGGTTCCGGTGGCGATCTCGAGGTCACCGAGGCGGGCAGCGACCCCAAAGCCGCCAGAACCGCCGTCGCGCGCCATTTCCAGCAGCGGCGCGCCGCGAAGCCCGCGTCCGGGCGTCAGCAGCGACACGGCTTCGAGCAGGTTGGTCTTGCCCGCGCCATTCTCGCCGAACAGCAGCACGAAACCCGGCGCGGGCTCGATCAGCGCGGTGGCATAAGAGCGGAAATCGGTGAGCGCGAGGCGGGTGACGGGCACACCTCGTCATTGCGAGGAGCGGGGCGACGAAGCAATCCACCTCCGCTGCGGCTGGATTGCTTCGCTTCGCTCACGATGACGGTTACTGATCTCTGCGGTCGACAACTTCGTAATGGGCGGCGCGATCATCGAAGCGGGCAAGCACCGCGCGGGCCTCTGCCGGCACATGGCTGACGCTGTAATCCTCGCCTACGAAGGATTTGACCGCATCGAGGTTGTCGAACCACATCAATGTCTGGAATTCGACCTCGTCGCCAGCCTCGCGGCGCATCACATCGATGTGCCGGAAACCGGCGATCCGCCGCGCCTCGATCCTTAGCGGTATGACCTGCTCGAGCAGCACATGCTGATAGGCGTCGGCATTCTCAGGCGTCGTCCAGCCGCGCCACAGGCGGCAAATCACACCCGCATCGGCATCAGCACGTAGAGCGCGTTCGACTTGTCGTTCTCACGCAGCAGCGTCGGCGCCGCTGCATCGGCGAGGTGGACCTCGACCGTATCGCCGTCGATCTCGCCAAGGATGTCGAGCAAATAGCGGGCGTTGAAGCCGATCTCGATCGTGTCGGAGCCATAGTCGGCCGCAATCTCTTCGGTCGCGGTCCCAGCTTCCGGAGAAGTCACCGACAAGGTCACCTTGTCGCGATCGACGCTCATCTTCACCGCCCGGGTCTTTTCGCTGGCGATGGTCGAGACCCGGTCGACGCCGGCGGAAAAGCTCTTGGGGTCGAGCTTCAAGAGCTTGTCGTTGCCGGTCGGGATCACCCGGTTGTAATCGGGGAAGGTGCCGTCGATCAGCTTGCTGGTCAGAACCGCGCTGCCGAGCCCGAAGCGGACCTTGGTCGCGGACATCGAGATTGCGACGGTGCCTTCGACTTCCTCGAGCAGCTTGCGAAGCTCGGCCACGCATTTGCGCGGGATGATGACGTCCGGCATCCCGTCTGCGCCGTCGGGCTTGGGAAGCACCACCCGGGCGAGACGGTGGCCGTCGGTCGCCGCGGCCTTCAGCTGGTCGTCGGCAAGGTGGAGGAAGATCCCCATCAGATAATAGCGGGTCTCCTCGCTGGAGATGGCGAAGCGGGTCTTGTCGATGATCTGGCGCAGAGTCGCCGCCGGAAGTTCGAAGCTGGTCGGCAGCTCGCCTTCGGCAATCACCGGGAAATCGTCGCGCGGGAGCGTCGACAGGTTGAATCGGGCGCGGCCGGCATTGACCTGCATCTTGCCTTCGGCGGCGTTGATCTCGACCTGGCTTCCGTCCGGCAGCTTGCGGACGATGTCGAACAAGGTGTGCGCGGAAACCGTGGTTGCCCCGGCCTGCGTCACGGTGGCCGGAACGCTCTCGTCGACCTGCAGGTCGAGGTCGGTCGCCATCAGCCGGATCGAATTGTCGTCGCGCCCCTCGATCAGTACGTTCGACAGGATCGGAATGGTGTTGCGGCGCTCCACGACCGATTGGACATGGCTCAGGCTCTTCAAGAGTGTCGCCCGTTCAATCGTCGCCTTCATTGCGCGCTACGCCCCCGCTCTTGAGACTTCGCCGCCGGTTATAGCGGCGCTTTGCGCCGGTGCCAGTGGCTGAATGCGCGCAAAAGCGGGTGCGGCGCTACTGCGCTGTCGGAGCCGGGCTTGCGGCAGGCGCCTGCGGGGCGCCACCGCCGGACTGCCCCGGCATCAGTACGCCGCTTATCCGGTGAACGACGCCGTTGGTGTAGCGCTCGTCCGCCTTGCTGACCGTTGCCTTGCCGCCCGAAGAGTCGGTGATGACGATGTTGGAGCCTTCGCGCGTGGCGGTCAGAGTTCCGCCGCCCATCGTCGCCAGCGCCGCCTTGCCCTTGCCGTTGTCGATCGCCTTGCCGATGTCTTCGGCAAGGATGGTCCCGGGGAGGATGTGGTTGGTGAGGATTCCGGTCAGCCGCGCCCGCGCTTCGGGCTCTTCGCCGCTCTCGAGGCTGGCCAGCGCCTGATCTTCCGGAACGAAGACCGTGTAAGGCCCGGGACCGGCAAGCGTGGCGTCGAGGCCGACCGATTTGGCGGCCTGAAAGAAGCGGCCGTTCTGGTCGATGCCGGCACCAATCGTCTCGGTGCCCGCGGCCCCCTGGGCACCGGACGGCTGGGTCGATGCGGCACCATTGCTGTCGCCCCCGTCGCTACATGCGGCCAGGCCCAGTATCGCACCGACGCACAGTGGAAGCGCTTGCTTCAACATTCCCCATCTCCCTGTCATCCAAATATAGAAACGGCCCCGCAACGCTTGCGGGGCCGTTGTCGATCCATTGGCGATTAAGTCAACGCTGAAATGATCGCCGTCACCAGGCGCGTCGTCGGGTCGACCTGGTAGATCGAGCCGTTCGCATAGCGGTACATGTTCTGCGGGCTGTCGTAATATTGGCTGCGATAGGCCATCGGCACATTATAAGCGTCATAGCCCATCGGCAGCTGCTGCCCGACCGCAAGTCCGCCCGGCATAAGCAAAGCGGCGACGGAATCGATGAGGCCGCTGCCGGCGTCCACCCGGTAGATCGAACCAGGTGCATAACGATAATAGTGATCGTTATTATCCTGGTACAACGAGCGGTATTGGGACGGCACGTTGTAGGCCGAGTAATTGGCGGGCATCATCTGCCCATAGCCATAGCCGTAGCCGAGCGTCGGATTCACGTCCTCGACCAGTCCGGTCATCGGATTGACCTCGTAAACATAGCCGTTGGCGTAGCGATAAGACGTGTTGCGGCTATCCGGATAGAAGGACCGCAGGCCCGTCGGCAGGTAGGAATTCGAATAAGCCGCTGGGAAGCGCTGGCCGATCGTCGTTCCGAGGCCGAATAGCGGCAGCAGCGAACTGATCACGTCATTGTCGCGATTGATACGGTAAGCATAGCCGTTGCCGTACCGGTAATAATAATCGTCATTGTCGCGGTAGAGGGTACGAAGCCGCGACGGAAGCTCACGGAACTTCACCCGGTCGCCGGCCACGCGGACCGACCGTCCGACCAGATTCTTCATCTGTCCAGGAGGCACGCAGGGTCCCGCCCTCTTGTCGAGCCCCGGTGGACATCCGTTGTCGCTCCAGACGCCACGGCGCTTGGCATTGTCTTCCCAGTTGCGGTCGAGCCTGACGAGGCGGTCGCGGTTGTCGCGGCGGGCCTCGATGCGGTCGCGACGATCGTCCCGGTCGCGGTCGATGCGAACGAACTCTCGCCTATCACCCCGATCCGCGACTTTCACTTTCGCGCGGTCTTTCTGTTTTACGCGCACGTTCGCACGGCGGTCGTTCGATGCCCGAACGAACCGGACTTCCGCCCGCTTGGAGTTTCCCTTGGCCTTAGCCTGCTTCTGCGAGCGCTCGACCTTTGCCGAGCCTTTGTCCTTACTCTTGCCCTGCGGGGCAGCCGTTGCGGCCGAGCCAAATGCCAATGCGGCGGCGCCGGCAAGCAATATGAACCTTGTCATCGCACAATCTCCTTCGCCCGTATCAACGATGGAGGAAGGTGGGACGTTCCTGCAGCCGGTCGCAGCCTTGCTGTCTGACTGCCCCGCTGACGTGAACCAGCGCTTTCAGAGCCGTTCAGACAGCCTGGGGTTTGGTGTCGCGGCCAAGACGCCAGGCGGCCAGCAGGCACAGCAACGCCGCGAGCAGATAGAAGCCTAGGCCA
>JACCSV010000106.1 GCA_013812805.1 Sphingomonas sp.
GCGGTGATCAACGACCACGGCCGCTGGACCTATGGCGACCTCGACGATTTTAGCGGCCGCATCGCCAGGCTGCTGGTCGAGGAGCACGGCCTGGTGCCGGGCAATCGCGTGCTGCTTCGCGGCCCCAACGGCTACACGATTTTTGCCGCCTGGCTGGGCGTGCTCAAGGCAGGGGGCGTAGCGGTGTCGACCATGCCGCTGCTCCGCCCGGGCGAGATCGCGACGGTGATCGAGCGTGCCCGAATCAGCCACGCAATCGTCGACAGCCGCTTCATCGGCGACTTCCGCCAGGCCGCCGAGCAGACGCATTCGATCAAGCATCTAATCAAATATGACGGCGACTATGGCCAAGGCGAGCTCGAGACGCGCTGCGCGTCAGTCACACCCGCGCGAGCGTTCGACACGCATCGGGACGATCCCGCGCTTATCGCCTTCACCAGCGGCACCACCGGCAGCCCCAAAGGCTGCGTCCACTTCCACCGCGACGTGCTCGCGCCGTGCGACAGCTTCGCCAGGCACCTGATCGGGATGCAGCCGGGCGATGTCGTGATGACCTCCGCGCCGCTTGCTTTCACCTTCGGGCTTGGCGCCGCGTTCCTGTTCCCGCTCCGCGCCGGAGCGGCGTGCGCGTCAATCGAGCAGCCCTCACCTCCCGCGATGCTCGAAGCGATCGCGAAGCACGGCGTTACTCACCTCGCCACCGCGCCGACCGCGTATAAAGCAATGCTGTCCCAGCCAGGGCTGGACGAGGCGCTGAAGACCTTGCGCTACTGCCTTTCGGCGGGAGAGCACTTGCCCGAAGCGACCTGGCGCGCGTGGAACGAACGCACCGGCATCGCCATCACCGACGGCATCGGCGCGACCGAGATGATGCACATTTTCATCTCCGCCGCCGGCGACGACATCCGCCCCGGCGCGACCGGCAAGGCGGTGCCCGGCTATGTCGCGACCGTGCTGGACGATAACGGCGAGCCAATGGACGAGGGCACCGGCCGCCTCGCGATCAAGGGCCCGACCGGCTGCCGTTACCTCGATGACCCGCGCCAGCGCGACTATGTACAAGACGGCTGGAACGTCACCGGCGACACGTACCGCCGGGACGCCGACGGCTATTACTGGTACCTCGCCCGCAGCGACGACATGATCGTCAGCTCCGGCTACAACATCGGCGCCCCGGAAGTGGAGAATGCGCTGCTGTCGCACCCCGCCGTCGCCGAATGCGCGGTGATCGGCGTCCCCTGCGCGGAGCGCGGGCAGAAGGTGAAGGCGTTCATCGTGCCGGCGGCGGGTGCGGCGCCGTCGGACGCGCTCGTCGCCGAGCTCCAGGCGCACGCGAAGAGCACCATCGCCCCCTACAAATATCCGCGCGAGATCGAGTTCGTGGAGAGCCTGCCGAAAACGGCGACCGGCAAGCTCAGGCGCGTGGAATTGCGTGATCGTGGTTGAGTTCGCAGGGTACACTTTCGATGATCACAAAGCGTCGTTCGTCTGCAAACACGTTCTCGATGGCAATCCCATTCTGCTGTTCATCCACGAGATAGATGGCGACATTCATTTCATGTGCGGCGCAGCGGGACATACAATGGAGGACATCGCGTTAGTCGGCATCAGCCATTTGCTGGAGCACCTTCGCTCGATCGCTGAGCTGCCGATCGTTGATCCTGGATTTCTTGCCGAGCGACCTGAGCCTGGCGGTGACTGGGAGGTTCAGGCCATAGAGCCGTAACGGCCTACTCAAACTCCACGATCACCTGATCGACCGCGACGCTGTCGCCCGCCTGCACCGGAGTCGCCTTGACCGTCGCCGCTTTGGCCGCGCGCAGGATGTTCTCCATCTTCATCGCTTCCATCACCGCGACCAGCTGGCCGGCCTCCACCTTGTCGCCGACCGCGACATCGAGCCGCGTCAGCAGCCCCGGCATCGGCGCCAGCAGCAGCCCCGAAAGGTCGGGCGGCACCTTGTCGATCATGTGCTCCGAGAGCTCGGCCACGTGCGGCGCGAGCACCTGCACCTTGTGTGATCGCCCGCGCGTCGTCAGCACCAAGCCGCGGCCCTCGCGGCGGACCTGCACGGTCCGCGGTCGGCCGTCGATTGCGACGGACAGTAACCGCTGCCCCGGCCTCCAGCGGCCGATCACGTCAATCAGCTCCCCGCCATCGACGATCGCAAGCGTGCCGCCTTCATAGGGCTTGATCCGCACCTGGTGCTGCTCGCCATCGATGACGACGGTCCGCTCGCTCGGCAGCGCAATCGCATCGCCGAGTTGGTCGCTGATTCCGGCAGCGCGCTCGTCGGTGATGGCCGCGATTTTTCCGGCGATGATGGCGAGTTCCTGCACCAACTGCGCGTCAGCCGGTGCACCCTCGAAGCCTTCCGGATATTCCTCGGCGATGAAGCCGGTGGTGATGTCCCCGGAGCGGAAGCGCGGATGTTGCATCAGCGCCGAGAGGAAATCGACATTGTCGTTGATGCCGTCGATGACGAAGGCGTCGAGCGCGGAGACTTGGGCGTCAATCGCGGCTTCGCGGGTGGGTGCCCAGGTGATCAGCTTGGCGATCATCGGGTCGTAGAACATGCTAACCTCGCCGCCTTCGAACACACCGCCGTCGACACGGATTCTAACGCTGCCCTCCCCCTCGATGGGGGAGGGTTGGGTGGGGGTGGCGCCTCCACCCGCACCACGGGCCTCGGAAGTCACCCCACCCCTGCCCCTCCCCATCAAGGGGAGGGGAGTAGGCGCCGGCGGCCGGTAGCGCACCAACCTGCCCGTGCTCGGCAAAAACCCGCGGTACGGATCCTCGGCATAGACCCGAGTCTCGACCGCCCAGCCGTCGAGCTTCACATCATCCTGACCGAACGCCAGCTTCTCACCCGCGGCGACGCGGATCATCTGCTCGACGAGGTCGAGCCCGGTCACCTCCTCGGTCACCGGATGCTCGACCTGCAGCCGGGTGTTCATCTCGAGGAAGTAGAAGCTCTCGCCGGTGGGATCGGCTCCGGACACGATCAGCTCGACGGTGCCGGCGCTATAATATCCAACGGCTTTCGCAAGCGCGACCGCCTGCTCGCCCATCGCTCGCCGCATTTCCGGGGTGACGAACGGCGAGGGCGCTTCCTCGACCACCTTCTGGTGGCGGCGCTGGATCGAGCATTCGCGCTCGCCGAGGTAAATGACGTTGCCGTGCTTGTCGCCGAGCACCTGAATCTCGATGTGGCGGGGCGCCTCGATGAACTTCTCCAAGAAGACGCGGTCGTCGCCAAAGCTGGCGAGGCCTTCGCGCTTGGTCGCCTCGAAACCGTCGTGCACATCCTGTTCGGTATAGGCGAGGCGCATGCCCTTGCCGCCGCCACCCGCGGACGCTTTCATCATCACCGGGAAGCCGATGTCCTTGGCAATTTTCACCGCTTCCCCGGTGGTCGCGATATCGTCGAGATAGCCGGGGACGATGTTGACCCCCGCCTTTTGCGCGAGCTTCTTGGATTCGATCTTGTCGCCCATCGCGCGGATCGCCCTGGGCGGCGGACCGATGAAGGTGATACCGGCCTTGTCCAATGCCTTGGCGAAGCTTTCGCGCTCGCTGAGGAACCCGTAGCCTGGGTGAACCGCCTCTGCGCCCGTCGCCTTGCAGGCGTCGATGATCAGCTCGGCATTGAGATAGGATTCCGCTGCCGGCGGCGGCCCGAGCCGAACGCTCTCGTCCGCCATCCGAACATGCGGCGCGCGCGCGTCGGCATCGGAGTAAACCGCGACGGTCTTGATCCCCATCCGCCTGGCGGTGCGGATCACCCGGCACGCGATCTCGCCGCGATTGGCGATCAGAATTTTGCTGAACATTTGACCTCGAAACCGAACTCGGGTGGCGGCGCCTCCGCCGGCGGCAACAGAAACTGCAGCGCCTGCGGCGTCAACTGCTGGTAGATCGTCGCGTGGCCCAGGTCCGGTCGTGCAGCGAGGCACCAGCCCTTCGCTTTCGCCACGAGTCCCGACGTCACGCGGTTGATTCCCGCCGGCTCGTCCACCTGTTCCTTCGCCATCGCCAAATAAATCCGCCGCCCCTTCTGCTTGTCGCCGATCTTCGCCACGGCGGTTTGCGACAGGGCTTCCTTGTCCCACCATAGGCTCGGGTCGATGGCGGCATAGCCGTCGAACAAAGCCGGCTCGGAAAGATAGGTCTCGACGACGAACAGGCCGGCAAGCGATTCTCCGAGCACCACGTCCTCGCCGGTCGTCCGGTACGACTTTTCGATCAGCGGCTTTACTTCGTGGCGAATGAATTGCCGGAAGGCAGCCGACGATCCCGCAGTCGGATATTTCTTCAGTAGCTCGAGATCGCGGGTCGGCCCGGTCAGCTCGCGCCGCCGATCCTTGGTCTCGATCCCGACGACGATTGCCTCCGCCGAGCGCCCCCAGATCGCGTTGAGGTGAGCAACGCCTGCCACGTGGAGCAGGTCTTGCTCGATGCCACCGTCGATCAGGTACAGCACCGGGTACTGCTTGTCCGTTTCCTTCGCGTAACTCGCGGGAAGCACGACGTTGATCGTGCGCGCCTCGCCAAGCGGACTCGACTTCAGCACATGTGACGAGCCGATCTGGATTGGCGCAGGCGCTTCGATCGGCGCCGTAGAAATCATCGCTATAATGGCCAGCGCGACTTTCATTCCGCAGCCTCATCGAGCGGTGGTCGGTTGTGGCCGAGCAGGCGCAGCACTTCGTCGGCGGCGTCGGCGAGGTTGGTGCCGGGGCCGAAGATCGCCTGCACGCCCGCTGCGCGTAGGGCCGCATAATCCTGCGGCGGGATGACTCCGCCGGC
>JACCSV010000110.1 GCA_013812805.1 Sphingomonas sp.
CAGACCGGTCCGCGAAGTGCACTTCGGCTGACCACCGCGCGCTATTTCACGCCGTCGGGCAAGTCGGTGCAGGCGGGCGGGATCAATCCCGACATCGCGGTTCCGCAGCTGTCGGACCCCGATTACAAGGACCGGCCGCGGGTCCGCGAAGCCGACCTGCGCCGCCACCTGCTGAGCCAGGCCAAGGCCGACGACAAGCTGCTTCAGGAAGACGAAAGCTCGAAGGACCCGCGGTTCAACTTCACCGCCGAGGAACTGGAGAAGAAGGGCGTCAAGGATTTCCAGCTTCAGTATGCCCTCAACACCCTCAAGCGCCTGGCGCCACGTCCAATTAAAGTCGCATCGGCCACCCGGCCCAAGTCGCGGTAAGCGATGGCGTCGGCAGCTGTGCCCATGCGCAATGGCGCGGCGGCTTCCGGCCGCACTCAGCTCGGCCGGCTAATCGCGCTGCTGGTTCCGCTCGCGCTGCTCGGCGGAGCACTCGGGTCGCAATATGTCGGCGGGCTTCAGCCGTGCGAAATGTGCTATTGGCAACGCTGGCCCCACGCCGCTGCGATCGGCCTTGCAGCCCTGGCCTTCACCGACAGCGCGGGGTCGCGGCGCTCGCGGGCGTTGACCCTGCTGGCCGCTGTCGCGATCGCCGTGTCGGGCACAATCGGGGTGTATCACGCCGGCGTCGAGCTCAAGATTTTCGAAGGGCTGACCAGCTGTGCCACTACCGCCGGCGCCGCCAGCAATGCCGAGCTCCTCGACCAACTGATGCGCGTACCGCTGGTCCGCTGCGACCAGGTGCAATGGTCGTTGCTCGGCATCTCCATGGCGGGCTGGAATGCAATCATCTCCCTCGGCGCGGCGGCCGGTGTCGTTGTTCTCACCCTTTCAAGGCGCCCGCGATGACTCGGTGGCGCCCCGGACAGCGGCGGCCGGACCCGGCGGCAATGCTTCGCGTCAATCAGGCCGGCGAATATGGCGCGACGCGGATCTACGCCGGGCAGCTGGCGGTCCTCAACCCAAGCTCGCCCGCGGCGAAGATGGTGTCGCGAATGGCCGGGCAGGAACAGCAGCATCTGGCGCGCTTCGATGCGCTGATCGCCGAGCGGCGGGTGCGGCCGACGGTGTTGCAGCCGGTGTGGCGTGTCGCCGGCTTCGCGCTCGGCGCCGCGACCGCGCTGATGTCGGAGCGGGCGGCGATGGCCTGCACCGACGCCGTCGAAACCGAAATCGATCGCCATTACTCGGCGCAGCTCGACGAGCTTGGCGAGGAGGATCCCGAGCTTGCCGCCGATATCCGGCGGTTCCAGGAGGAAGAGCTCGAGCATCGCGACACCGCTCGCGCCGCCGGGTCGGAGAACACGGTTGGGTATCCGATCCTGACCGCGGCGATCCGTGCCGGTTGCAGGGCCGCCATCTCGCTGTCGAAACGCTTCTGAGGGAACCGGAATCGCCCCTCGCCCGCTTGTACCGTGAAAGGTTTTTGAGATGATCAGGATTGCATTGGCAAGCACCGCCGCGGCTGGGCTTTTGGCCGGCATCGCCCTCGCCTCCGTCCCCGCCGCCGCCCAGGACCCCGGCGACACGATCGCCGAGATCATCGTCTACGGCAACGACCCCTGCCCCCGCTCCACCGACGACGAGGTGGTGGTCTGCGCCCGGAGGCCGGAGGCCGAGCGCTATCGAATCCCCGAAAGGCTCCGCGCAGGCGGGTCGCTGCAGAGCCGCCAGGCCTGGGCAGCACGGGCGAAAAGCCTGGAATATGTCGGGCGAAGCGGCCCCCAGAGCTGCTCGCCGGTCGGTCCCGGCGGCCACACCGGCTGCCTCGAGCAGTTGATCGAGGCGGCGCGGGCCGAGCGCAACGAACTGGCGGCTGGAAGCCGGCCGCCGGCCGAGTAGCTAGCGCGGCTGCTCGGCGTCGTTGCCCTGGACGCTGTCAGCCCAGGTATCGATGGCGATCGACAAGGTCCGCACCAGCGGAGCCGACGAAATCCAGCGGACCAGCAGCGCCAGCAGCACCAGGATCAGCGCGATGAAGAAGATTGCTGTCATGGCGATCCCTTAGCGAATCCGTGTGAAATGCGTGTGGCCATCCATGCGTCGGTTGCGTGACGGGGCCGCCGGGGTGACGATTAGCCGCGGCGGCTGGTGCTCCACAATTGCATCGACTTGATCGCCGCCGGCACCTCGGCGTTTTCCTCGACCCGCGAGAGCACCCGCTCGACCAGGCGCCAGCGGCGGCGCACGCGGCCCTTGCGCCACAGATCCGTGAGCCACATCCGCCCCGACCAGTCGTGCTCGTCGAGGCTGGCCTTCAGTTCCAGCTGCGAAGCGAACAGCACCGCCGAGCCGACCTCGCGGACGTAGATGTCACCGAAGCGGTAGGAGTGACACAGGTAGCGCTTGGTCGCGGCTTCCAGCCAGCTCGCCCGGTCGAGCATCGCGGCGGGTTTCGAGCCGATCAGCAGATGAAAGCCGCTGCCGGTGAGCGCCTTGAGGGCCGGCAGATCGCCGGTTGCCCAGGCGCGCATGTAGTGGTTTTCGAGCGTTTCGATCTGGGCGGTGAGGTCGGCCATGACGGTTGGAGGCAGTACAGCAGCGGCGGCTCGAGGCAAGCGTCGCGCGGCGGCACGCGTCGGTTGCTCCCATTTCGAAAACGGAACAAACAACAGCAGTAAGCTTTACCGCTGATCGAGAGCCGCAGCTATCGGCCAAGGCTTTTGCAACCACAGGGGATTTTTGAATGAAGATCACGACCGTATTCGCCGCCGCGCTCGGCGTGGCCGCGCTCGCCGCCTGCAACAACACGCCGCAGGAACAGGCGGCCGACAACATCGAAGCCAACGCCGAGATGAAGGCCGAAAACCTTGAGGAAGCCGCGGACAACGCCACCACCGAGGGCGGCGAGGACGCACTCGAGAACCGGGCAGATGCCACCCGCGAAACCGGCGAAGAAGCGGCCGACGCCACCCGCGACGGGATGGACGCGGACGGCAACAGCGCGAACTAGAGTCAACGGCGCAGCCATCGCTAGCCGGTGGCTGAAAGGAAGGGCGTCGCGGCAACGCGGCGCCCTTTTTGCACGGTGCGCAGATCCCTTTGAACGGTTGGAAGGCCGGAGGCGTTGAGTGTCGAACCCGGCCCGGCGGGCGAATTCCCTTCGACGGCGCACGGCTTGGCGCTAGCTCTCGGCCGATGAGACGCCCCCGCAATTACAGTCGAAACGCGACGATCCTGCTGCTGGTCACGATCGCGGTGCTGCTCGGTGTTCCGGCGGCGCGGGATGCTGTCGAGCAGGGCTCGCCGGGCGAGCGGATCGAGGTTCGCGCCAATTTCGGTGCGTGCCACGAGGGCGGGGGCAGCAATTGCGTGGTCGACGGCGATACGGTGTGGATCGCGGGCAAAAAGGTGCGGATTACCGGCATCGACGCTCCGGAAACGCACGAGCCGCGCTGTCCCCGCGAAGCGCAGCTCGGCAAGGCGGCGGCGGAGCGGTTGCGGGCGCTGCTCAATTCGGGGACGGTGTCGGCGACGCCATCGGAGCGGGACAAGGACCAGAACGGGCGTTTGCTGCGCGACGTCGCGGTGGACGGGCGCGATGTCGGGGAGGTGCTGGTCCGCGAGGGGCTGGCGCGGAACTATGGCGGTGCGAAGCGGAGCTGGTGCGGCTGAGGCGCTACGTTCACTAAAGTCACTCGGTCGTGCAGCTTTTTGCCGAAGCGGAGAGAGCCTTTTCGAGGCTCAAGGAGCGTCGCCTTGTAGGATTTCGCCCGAGGGGAAGTTGACGAAGTTGACCGTGTGCCCGTCGAAGCAATGAGTGAATTTGGGGAGCCTTCCACTCCTTCCACTCGTGGAATTTTCGCGAGCGCGTTTGGTGGACGCGCCGGCACAGGGGA
>JACCSV010000259.1 GCA_013812805.1 Sphingomonas sp.
GGCTTGAGGCGGGCACGCAAGCACACTTCGCACGGCAGCGAGGATTGATAGCGCGACAGCTCCTCGCGCATCCACGCGCTTTCGGTGGCGAGCATGCGGCGGTTGAGGTTGCCCAGGACGCCTTCGAACGGCTTGTTGACGTCGTAGCTGCGACGGCCATCGACGAAACGCAGGGTGACCGACTTGCCCGCGGTGCCGTGGAGGACGACGCGCTGGGCCTGCTCGGGGAGGTCCTTCCACGGGGTCGCGAGGTCGAAGTCGTAGGCGCGGGCGAGCGAGCTCAGCACCTGCATGTAATAGGGGCTCGGCGGCTGCGACTTGGCCCACGGGACGACCGCGCCCTTGGCGATCGAGAGGTTGTGGTTGGGGACGACGAGGTCCTCATCGAACACGAGCTTCTCGCCGAGGCCGTCGCACGCCGGGCAGGCGCCCTGCGGCGCGTTGAACGAGAATAGCCGCGGTTCGATCTCGGCGATGGTGAAGCCGCTGACCGGGCAGGCGAACTTCTCGGAGAAGAGGATCCGGCCGGGGACCCCGAAGTCGAGCTTCATTCCGCTCTTTTCGCCACCGTCCGTTCGTCCTGAGCGAAGTCGAAGGGCGTCTGCGCTGCGCCCTTCGACTGCGCTGTCGCTCCGCTCAGGACGAACGGTTTCCGTGCTAGCAAGCGGATTCGCCGGGTCCAAATACGCAAGGCCCTCCGCCAGCTTGAGCGCCGTCTCGAAGCTGTCGGCAAGCCGCGCCTCGATGCCTTCGCGGATGCCGACGCGGTCGACGACAATCTCGATGTCGTGCTTGTATTTCTTGTCGAGCGCCGGAGCCTCCTCGATCGCGTAAAACTCGCCGTCGATGCGGACCCGGGTGAAGCCGGCTTTCTGCCACTCGGCCAGCTCCTTGCGATATTCGCCCTTGCGGCCGCGCACGACCGGGGCGAGCAGATAATGGCGCGAGCCTTCGGGCAGCGCCATTGTCCGGTCGACCATCTGGCTGACCTGCTGCGCTTCGATCGGAAGCCCCGTCGCGGGCGAGTAGGGCACGCCGACGCGGGCCCACAAAAGCCGCATGTAATCGTAGATCTCGGTGACCGTCGCCACCGTCGATCGCGGGTTCTTGCTGGTCGTCTTCTGCTCGATCGAGATCGCCGGCGACAGGCCGTCGATATGCTCGACGTCGGGCTTCTGCATCATCTCCAGGAACTGGCGCGCGTAGGCACTCAGCGACTCGACGTAGCGCCGCTGCCCCTCGGCATAGATGGTGTCGAAGGCGAGGCTCGACTTGCCCGATCCCGACAGGCCGGTGATGACCGTCAGGCTCTCGCGCGGGATGTCGACGTTCACCCCCTTGAGGTTGTGCTCGCGTGCGCCGCGGACGCTTATGTGGGTCAGCATTCGCTTCCGCTCTGCTTCCGGAGTTGAGTCAGCATATGCGAGTTCGTTCCAGCTTTGTTCTTGAGTATTGCAGTGGCCGTCGGCGGTCAACGCGGCGGGAGCTGAAGATGGGGATCGGAGCCGCGATTATCCAGCCGCTAGCGGTCAGAGCTGCCGTGCCGCTTTCACGGCCAGCGCTTCTGCGGCTAGGAGACGACATTCAAACCGAGGGGTTCATCGATGAGGGTTGCAATCGTTCAGGCAGAAGTTGCAAGCGGCCTCGAGGCCGGGCTCGAGCTCACGCGCACAAAGGCGAACGAGGCAGCGGCTCGCGGCGCGAAGTTGATCGTGTTCCCCGAGACCTGGATTCCAGGCTACCCGGCCTGGCTCGACAACTGTCGCGACGCGGCCCTGTGGGACCATGCGCCCGTCAAGGAGGTGTTTGCGCGCATCGCCGAGAACAGCCTCCCGGTGCCGGGTCCCCAATTCGACTGCCTCGCAGAGACGGCCCGGCAATGCGACGCAACGCTGGTGGTGGGCATCAGCGAACGCGTGGCGCAGGGGCCTGGCAGAGGGACGCTCTATAATTCCTTGCTGACGATCGGCCCTGACGGGACCCTTCTCAACCACCATCGCAAGCTGATGCCGACCTACACTGAAAAACTCGTGTGGGGCGCGGGAGACGTCGAGGGGTTGCGCTCGGTAGATACGCCGGCTGGCAGGGTGAGTGCGCTGGCTGCTGGGAGCATTGGATGCCGCTGGCTCGCCAGGCTCTCCACGAATCCGGCGAGGACATCCACGTGGCGGTGTGGCCGACCGTCCATGAAATGCACCAGGTCGCCTGCCGCCAATATGCATTCGAAGGGCGCTGCTGGGTCCTTGCTTCGGGGGCGCTGATGCGCGCGGGCGCGCTTCCGCCGGAACTGGAGCCCGATCCTCGGCGGGTGAGCGGCCCCGACCAGTGGGTGCTCCGCGGCGGCAGCGCAGTGATCGGCCCCGACGGCAGCTACATCGCCGGCCCCGTCTTTGACGAAGAGACGATCCTCGTGGCGGATCTGGATGTCAGACGAAGCCGCGGGGAGAGCATGACACTCGATGTGACCGGCCACTATCATCGACCCGAATTATTCGAGTTCCGGCCGCTTCCGCACGGCCGCCGCCCCGCCGGCGCCGGCAAATGAAGGCCTCCTCCGGCTGCGGAAGCGTCGCCGGACGCTCACGCGGGGTAGCTTAACCGGCTCGACCCAGGGGAATCCGCGCGACCTCCTCATAGTGGGGCCCGTGGCGCGACAGGTGGCTTTCGAAGAGGACAAACTCGTCGACTAAAAACGGCTGCGAAAGGAGGTCGGCCCGGCGCCGCTCCAGCGCAATCACAGCGTCGGCATTCCTGCGATTCCAGCGGGCCAAGGTGATGTGCGGGTGAAAGGCGCGGCGCTCCGGCTCCACGCCGGCGACGACGCAGGCGCGCTCGATCTTGGCGGCGAGCTCGGCAACCGGCGCTCGCGGCTCGACGCCGGCCCATAAGGCGCCACCGTTTCTCTGTTCGAAGCGGCCAACGCCTCTCACCGCAAGCTCGAAGGCCGCGAAGCGGATCCGCGCCAGTGCCGCTGCGATGTCGTTGGCAAGCGGCCGCTCGACCTCGCCGATGAAGCGCAGGGTAAGGTGGAGTTGCTCATCCCCCACCCAGCGCAGAGCCGGGCTGTCGTCCATCGCGTCGATCAGCAGGTCGCGGATGTCCTCGGGGGGGCGAATGGCGACGAACAGGCGATGCATTGCCGCTCGCAGCTTAAAGTCCCTTCCCCATTGCGAAAGCGCTGTGTTAGGCGAACGTCATATTTGGAGGCCAGGAATCTATGTTTTTCAGTCGGCAAGCAGTCGTTCGCTCGTGTCTTCGCGGTTCGG
>JACCSV010000131.1 GCA_013812805.1 Sphingomonas sp.
CAACCCGATCGTCGCGTGGAATGTGAAGGACCTCGACGCGGCCGCGGCGATCATCGTCCAGTCCGCCTTCCTGTCCGCCGGACAGCGCTGCACTGCCGCGCGCCGGCTGATCGTCGAGGATGGCAAGGAAGCCGGGCTGATCGACAGGATCACGACTTTGATGGACCGCATCATCGTCGACCAGCCGTTCGCCGACCCGCAGCCCTTCATGGGCCCGGTAATCGACTGCCAGGCGGCCGACCATCTGCACGAGCAATGGGTCGGCCTGATGATGAAGGGCGGCCGCCCGATCCGCCGGCTCGACCGCGCTTCCCAGGACAAGCCGTTCCTCAGTCCGGCGCTGATCGACGTGACGGAAGCCAAGGACCGGCTCGACGAGGAGTTGTTCGGCCCGGTGCTTCAGCTAGTACGGGTCGCGGACTTCGATGCGGCGATCGATGAGGCGAACGCCACCCGCTACGGCCTTGTCGCGAGCCTGCTCGGCGGAAGCCCGGACCAGTACGATCGCTTCTGGGCGAACGTTCGCGCCGGCGTGATCAACTGGAACAAGCCGACCAACGGCGCGCCCTCCAATGCTCCGTTCGGCGGCGTCGGCCTCTCGGGCAACCACCGCCCAAGCGCTTATTACGCGGCCGATTACTGCGCCTATCCGGTCACCAGCAGCGAAGCCGAAACCCTCCGCGGAGCCATTGGCGAAGGGCTGCGCGACCCGAATCTGATCGAAGACTGAACCTTGAGCCGTTCTACGACACAGGCTCAGCTTCGCATCTCCGGCAAATAGCCCTCGTCAACCGAATCGCTGAATTTCGTCGTTCGGCCGTCGAAGCGGACCCGGACGATTCCGGTCGAGCCATGGCGCTGCTTGGAGACGATAATCTCGGCGCGCCCAGCGACCGGGTCGTACTTCTCCTTCCACGCCTCGTACTTCGCCTGCTTCTCGATCTCGTCCGGCATCGGGTAGTCGGGCTCGACCGCCTTGAGGTAATAATCCTCGCGATAGATGAACAGGACGATGTCGGCGTCCTGCTCGATCGAGCCCGATTCCCGCAAGTCTGACAGCTGCGGCCTTTTGTCCTCGCGCTGCTCGACCGCACGACTGAGCTGGGAGAGGCCGATCACCGGAACGTCGAGCTCCTTGGCCAGCTGCTTCAAGCCCCGGCTGATCTCGGAGATTTCCTGGACGCGGTTGTGGTCGCCACCCTTGCCGGTGCCCTGGAGCAGCTGGAGATAGTCGACGATCACCATGCCGATATGTTTCTGGCGCTTGAGCCGCCGCGCTCGGGTGCGAAGCGCGGCGATGGTCAGACCCGGCGTATCGTCGATGTAAAACGGCAGGTTCTGGAGCTCCGCCGCCGCGCGAGCGAGCGACCGGAACTCCTGCTGGCTGATCTTGCCCATGCGCAGATTCTCGGAATTGATGCCCGACTGCTCGGCAAGGATGCGGGTGGCCAGCTGGTCTGCCGACATTTCGAGGCTGAACAAGGCAACCGGAGCGCCGGCGGACTTGGCCGGATCTATGCCGTCCTCCGTGTCGCGCTGAAACCGCTGCGCCGCAGCGAACGCCATGTTCGTCGCAAGCGAGCTCTTGCCCATGCCGGGCCGGCCGGCGACGATGATCAGGTCGGACCTGTGAAGCCCGCCGATCTTCGAATTCATCCCCTCGAGCCCGGTGGTGATTCCCGACAGGTGCCCGCCATTGTTGAGCGCCCGCTCCGCCATGGCGAGCGCGTCCTTGGTCGCCTCCCCGAATGACTTGGCCTTGCCGTCCGCGCCGCCCTGCTCGGCAACGATGTAGAGCTCGTTCTCCGCCTTCTCGATCTGCTCGAGCGGAGCGACGTCCTCGCTGGTGTCGAGCGCGCCCTCGACCAGTTCGCGCCCGACACCCACGAGCGCCCGAAGCAGTGCCAGGTCGTAAACTTGCTGGGCGAAGTCCTTCGCGCCGATGATCGCAGCGCCCGATCCGCTGAGCTGCGCAAGATAGGCGGGCCCGCCGACCTCCTTCATCGCCTCGTCGGCCTCGAAGCTCGGCCGCAGAGTCACCGGATTGGCGATCATGTTGCGGTCGGTGAGCTTGAGAATCGCGTCGTATATCTTGCCGTGCAGCGGCTCGAAGAAGTGGTGCGACTTCAATCTGAGCTGAACGTCCTCCACCAGCCGGTTGTCGATCATCAGCGCGCCCAGCAGCGCCGCTTCCGCCTCGACATTCTGGGGGAGCGATTGGGTTCCCGCCGGCGCGGCGGGCTCGGTGATCCGGATGATTTCAGCCATGGCGATGCTCTAAGCCGCTAAGCGGCCCCCTCCCAACCAAGAACAAACTAGCACAGCTGTGGATAGTCTGTGAGCAAGTTTCGCCGCCGCTGCGGCGGAAGCGCCAATCCTGCTCCTCCCCGCCATCCACAGGAAAAAGACGCCGCCGATTGAAGCTGGAAATCGCGCCCGTTACCCCGCTGACATGGCCATCCAATCGGACCGCTGGATTCGCGAGCAGGCGCTCGAGCACGCCATGATCGAGCCGTTCGTGGAGGCCCAGCGCCGCGACGGCTGCATCAGCTTTGGCCTGTCGTCCTACGGCTACGACGCGCGGGTTTCGGACCGCTTCAAGATCTTCACCAATGTCGACAGTGCAATCGTCGACCCGAAGGACTTCGCCCAGAACAGCTTCGTCGACCGCCAGACCGACGTGTGCATCATCCCGCCCAACAGCTTCGCGCTTGCCCATACGATCGAATATTTCCGCGTGCCCCGCGACGTGATGGTCATCTGCCTTGGCAAATCCACCTACGCGCGCTGCGGGATCATCGTGAACGTCACGCCGCTCGAGCCCGGCTGGGAAGGCCATGTGACGCTCGAATTCTCCAACACCACGCCGCTACCGGCCAAGGTCTACGCCAACGAAGGCGCGTGCCAGTTCCTGTTCTTGAAGGGCAATGAGCCGTGCGAGGTCAGCTACGCCGACCGAGCGGGCAAATATATGGGGCAGCGCGGGGTCACTTTGCCCAAGCTATAGCGAATTCGTCATTGCGAGGAGCGCAACGACGAAGCAATCCAGCAGCGTGACGCGGATTGCTTCGCTTCGCTCGCAATGACGAGCACATGGGAACAGGCCAAGGCGCTCGACTTGGCGGACCCGCTGCGCGATGCCCGTGGCCGCTTCCGCTTGCCGCAAGGCATGATCTACCTCGACGGCAATTCGCTCGGCGCGCTGCCGAAAGCCACGCCCGAGCGGCTCGCCCAGGTCGTGGCCGAACAGTGGGGCGAGGACCTGATCGCCAGCTGGAACAGGCACGGCTGGATCGACGCGCCGGTCCGCGTCGCCGCGAAGCTCGCCCCGCTGCTCGGAGCGAAGCCGAACGAGCTGCTGGTCGCCGACTCGACCTCCATCTGCCTGTTCAAGCTGCTCGCCGCTGCCGTGACGGCGCGGCCCGGCCGCTCCACGATCCTGTCCCAGCAGGGCAATTTCCCGACCGATCTCTACGTGGCGCAAGGGCTGGCGGAGCTTATCGCCGGCCTGAAGCTCGTCACCGTGCCCGCCGACGAGGTGGCCGCCGCAATCGACCGGGACACGGCCGTCGTCCTCCTGACCCACGTCGATTACCGAAGCGCCGCCATCCACGACTTGGCGGCCATCAACGCGGCCGCCCATGCCAAGGGCGCGCTCACTTTGTGGGACCTGTCGCACAGCGCCGGAGCGATCGCGCTCGACCTCGAAAGCGACGGCTGCGACC
>JACCSV010000266.1 GCA_013812805.1 Sphingomonas sp.
CCCTGCAGCGCCGCGGCGCGCGGGTGCGACACCTGAAAGGCGTTGCGCGTGGAAGCGAGATTGCCAAGGCTCAGCCCCGCATAATTGTGGCTCGGCCCGACGATCCCGTCGAAATTGATTTCGACCAGCGGCATCAGCGAGCGACCGCGACCACTTCGTCGCCTTCGCCGACGCCGAGCTGCCGGGCGGCACCGGGGTCGATGCACAGGCCCCTGCGGGGAAGTTTCTTGACGCAGGCGCAGCACGACCGGAAGTCGTTCAGCCGCCCGGTTGCGAGCAGCATCTTGATCCGTCCGCCCTCGCCGACTTTCTCGACGGTAAAGCTCTCCGCCTCGCGGATGGTGCGGATGCTGTCGGTCGCGGCGGTCACCGTCGGGCCGCCGTCGAAAATGTCGAGGTAGCGGTCGAAGACGAAGCCTTCGCTCTCCAGCATCCGAAGCGCCGGCCGGCCGGTCGGATGGGGCAGGCCCATGACCGTTCTCGCGGTTTCCGGCAGCAGCGCGACATAGATCGGCGTCTTGGGCATCAGATCGGTGATGAATTTGGTGCCGTTGACGGCGTTGAACTCGTCGGCCTCGGGAAAGGTCATGCCGAAGAAGCGGCCGGCGAGCGCGTCCCAGAACGGCGAATTGCCGGCATCGTCGAGCACTCCGCGAAGCTCGGCGAGGGTTCGGTCGCCGAAGCGCTGGCGGTGCAGCTTCATAAACAGATAGCGGCTTCGGGCGAGCAGCGCCCCCCAGCCGCCGGCCCTTGCTTCGGGATGCAGGAACAGCCCGCCGACCTCCGAGCAGCCTTCGAGATCGGTGGTCAGGCTCAGCATCTTGTTGCGGAAGGTCTTGCCGAGCTCGGGGCTGCTTTGGGTGAGCGTGCTCAAGTGATAACTGAAGAACGGCTGGACCACCCCGACCTGCCCGAACACCTGGCAGGTGCCGCGGATCTTGCCGGTGCCCAGCTGCTCGAGCACGAACATGTAGAGGTCGCCGGCCTGCTCGTCGGCTTCGCGTTTGAAGGATTCCTCCGAACGCGCCAGCTTGGCGACCAGGGTGCCGCGCTCGGGCGGAAGATTGGTGAAGCCGCCGCCGGTCAGCTTGGCCATTTCGTAGATCGCGCCGAAATCCTCGCCGCGAACCGGGCGCACTCGGTACGTCATGCGCGCGCCTCGGCGAGCCGGAGGATGGTCAGCGTTGAAAGCGCCGCCCGCTCGGCAAGGCTGCCGGGGATCAGATATTCGTCCCGGCTGTGGATCTTGCCGCCGCGAACCCCCATCGTGTCGACCACCGGCACCCCGCAGGCGGCGATGTTGTTGCCGTCGCACACCCCGCCCGATGCCTGCCAGCCGATCGCCTGGCCGAGGTCGCTTCCGGCGGCGCTCACCAGCTCGAACAATCGCTCCATCGCTGGCGTCATCGGTTTGGGCGGCCGGCCGAGGCCGCCGTGGACTTCGATCGCCACCTCGCGCTCGGCGGCGACCGCGGCGACGGCCTCGTCGATCATCCGCCGAGCCTCGGCTGCCCGCTCCGAGTCTTTGGGGCGCAGGTTGACCCGCAACACCGCCAGGTCGGGAACGACGTTGGTCGGGCCGCCGCCGTCGATCCGCGCGGGATTTACTGACAGCCCGTCGCGCCCGGCCTGTTCGAGCCGCAGCGCAAGGTCGGCGGCGGCGAGGATTGCGTTGCGTCCGTCTTCGGGGTTGCGGCCGGCGTGAGCGGAGCGGCCGCGTACCACCAGCGAGAAATTGGCGCTTCCCGGCCGCGCTCCGGCAAGCGTCCCGTCGGGAAGCGCCGACGGCTCGTACGTCAGCGCCGCCCGCTTGCCGCGAGCCGCCTGCGCGATCAGCGCCGCCGACCCCAGGGAGCCGACCTCCTCGTCGCTGTTGATCACCACTTCATACCCGATGGCGCCCGCGGCCGCCGACGCTTCCACCGCCTTGAGCGCCGCCAGCATCACCGCGATCCCGCCTTTCATATCGGCCACTCCGGGGCCGTTGAGGATTCCGTCCTCGAGCCAGCGGGTCTGTTGGAAATCATGATCGGCGGCGTAGACCGTGTCCATGTGGCCGGTGAACAGCAATTGCAGCGGCGCGTGCGGCCGCCCCGTAAGGTGGAGGTTGCGGCCATGCTCGAGCGCGAAGCGCCGGCCCGACGGATCGACCGCCTCGACCGCAGCGGCTTCGGCCATGGTCATTTCGCCAGGAAGCGCCGCGAAAGCCTCGCCGAGCACCTGTGCCATCCGCCCCAGCCCGGAAAGATTGCGCGAGCCGCTGTTGATCGCTGCCCAGGCCAGCACCTGGTCGAGCATCGGCTCGGCCGCGGCCTGCTCGACGGCGGCAAGTTCGGTGGTCGACAGGCCCATTGCGCCCTCCTAGCGAGCGCCCGTCGCCAGCGCCACACCGCCACTTCAGCCCTAATCCAGGTAAACGACAGCAAGCCGGAAGAGTGGGAAACTCGAGCGGGTTAGGGAAGGTCGAGCAATGCGCTCTGGCGAATCTGAATATTACCAGCGGCGCCTGCAGCAGGAACTGGCAGCCGCTAAAACCGCGTCCTGCGCTCACGCCCGCGAGGTCCATCGCACGTTCGCGATGCGCTATGCGGAGAAGCTTTCGCTGATCGACGGGCTTTCCACCGACTTCTCACTTCCTGAGCGTCGCAGTTCCTCGCGACCATCGAATCGGCCTCACTCGACAGGCTCAATACTAGTGTTTGATGCTAATCTATGTTAAGTGAGGAGTTCTGAGTTAAACGCGGAGTCTCGGCGTCACCTGTGTTACACCGATGTTCGCCAGGCAAAATTTTGGGGCCTTGGCGGCTGAGAGATCTTGCGCTCCCCCCCTTTTTTTGGCGGAGCAGCCAGCATGACCACCCAAGACAAGCCTTCGGCCGCTCCACTCGAGCCGATGGTCCGAAAGCTCGAATACAGGCAGCAGCTCGACGCCAGCGATCGCTCGGCGCTGCTTGCCTTGCCGCACAAGGTCAAGCTGCTCGAGGCCCACGATTACGTGGTTCGGCAGGGCGATCGCGCCGAGTTTTCGTGCGTGCTCCTGTCCGGCTTCGCAGTCCGCCAGAAGATCGTCGGCAACGGCTATCGCCAGATCGTCGCGATTCAGATGAAGGGCGAGATCGTCGATCTCCAGAACTCGTTGCTCGGGATCGCCGATCATGCGGTTCAGATGCTGACCGCGGGCAAGATCGCGATGATCCCCCGGGAAGAGATCGTCCGCCTTGCCTTCGAGCGTCCCGCTGTCGGACGAGCGATGTGGATCGATACTTTGGTCGACGGTTCGATGTTCCGCGAGTGGGTGACCAATATCGGCAGGCGCGACGCGCGCACCCGCATCGCTCATCTGCTTTGCGAATTTTCACTTCGGCTCAAGCTTGCTGGCCTTGGCGAACCGACCAATTACGAATTGCCGATGACTCAGGAGCAGCTGGCAGACTCGACTGGGCTGACCCCGGTCCACGTCAACCGCACGCTCAAGATGCTCGAAGCCGACGGCCTGATCCAACGCACCAGCGCTCGCGCGATCACCATTGGCGACTGGCGAAAGCTCGCCGACGTCGGCGATTTCCAGAGCGGCTACCTGCACCTGCGACCCGGCGATGCTGGCGCAGTGCACTCACAGGAAGTCGGCGAATTCGCTTAGC
>JACCSV010000258.1 GCA_013812805.1 Sphingomonas sp.
CTTCCGCACCGAACCAGACGATCCGGATCGGGCGCAGCGGCCGCCCGGCGTCCATGATCCGCTTGGCGGCGGCGGCAACGATGCCGCAGCCGGCCGCGTCGTCGATCGCCCCGGTGCCCAGGTCCCAGCTGTCGAGGTGGCACGCAACCAGCACCGGCGGCGCTTTGGCATCGCGCCCCGGGACTTCGGCGATGACGTTGCCCGACTGATGACGTCCGGTGTCGCGCGGGGTCAGCAGCAGCCGCAGCCGCATCGGTCGGCCGCGCTTGGCGATGCGTTGGATCTGCTGCGCGTCGGGGATCGTCAGTGCGCCGGCGGGTATCGGCCGCACCCCTTCCGCGAAGCTCATCACCCCGGTGTGCGGATTGCGATGCTCGTCGGTTCCGATCGAGCGAACGACGATCGCCGCCGCGCCCTTGCGGCTGGCAACCGTCGGCCCCTCCCGCCGCGGCCGCCCGAAAAAGCCGTAGCCCGAGCCGTTCTGGGTCTTCGGCATCGCATGATCGACGAACACGATTTTGCCGCGCACCGCCGCATCGGGCGCGGCGATCAGCTCGTCGATGGTGGTGAATGCCACCAGCTCCGCCTCGATCCCCTGTGGGGGCGTCGCGGCACTGTTGCCGAGCGCAGTCACTACCAGCGGCTGAGGGAAGGGCGCGGTGATCCACGCTTTCTCCTCGCCCCGCACCCACACCGGCATGTCGAAAGTCTCGACCCGGACGTTGGCGAAACCCATCGCGCGAAGCTTGGCGACGCTCCAGGCGCGGGCCCGCGCCTCCGCCTCGGTCCCGGCCAGCCTCGGGCCGACTTCGGTGGTCAGCCCCTCGGTGATGTCCCAGGCATAATCGTCCTGAAGCGCCGCATCGCGAAGCTGCGCGACATACGCAGGCACCTGCACCGGCGGCGGCGGGGCGGCGGTCTGCGAAGCGGCGGGAATGGCTGCCGAGACAAGCAAGGCGGCAAGGAGAGTGCGGGTCATCCCGCCGACCTAGCCACGGGCTCCGCCGCTGTCACCCGCCGTGCGTCGAAACTACAGCAGCCGCAGCTGGTCGCCGGCGGGCGGCTCGAACAGGTCGGTGCGCAGCGGAAATTTGGCCTGCCGAAGCCCGTGTTTCTTGGCCGCGATCTCGAAGCGCGTACGAAGCAAATCCGCCCACGCCCCCTGCCCGCGCAGCCGCGAAAAGAAGTTGGGGTCGTTGTCGCGCCCGCCGCGCATCGAGCGGATCACGCTCATCACCTTGCCAGCGCGCTCCGGGAAATGCTGCTTGAGCCAGTCGCGGAACAGCGGCGCCACCTCATGCGGAAGCCGCACCGGCAGGTAGAAACCGCCCCGCGCGCCCGCATCGACCGCCGCCTCGACGATCGTTTCCAGCTCATGGTCGGTGATCTGCGGGATCACCGGCGCGATGGCGACGATGCACGGCACCCCTTCCGAATTCAGCCGCCGGATCGCCTCCAGCCGTTTGCGCCCCGCCGGCGCCCGCGGCTCGAGGATGCGGCTGATCTTGGGGTCGAGCGACGTCACCGACAGCGCCACGCACGCCAGCCCAAGCGCCGCCGCCGGCTTCAGGATATCGAGGTCGCGAAGCACCCGGTCGGACTTGGTGGTGATGGTGAACGGATGCCTGGTCTCGACCAGCAGCTCGATCACCGAGCGAGTCACCCTCCACCTCTCCTCGATCGGCTGATAGGGATCGGTGTTAGTGCCAAGCGCGATCGGCTTGCACTCATACCCCGGCCGCGACAGCGCCTGATGAAGCAAGGCGGCGGCGGTCGGCTTGACGAACAGCCGCGATTCGAAATCCACGCCCGGCGACAGATCGTGAAACGCGTGCGTCGGGCGCGCGAAGCAATAGATGCAGCCATGCTCGCACCCCCGGTACGGGTTGACCGAGCGGTCGAAGCCGATGTCGGGCGACGAATTGCGGGTGAGGATGGTTCGCGGATGCTCGATGGTGACGGTGGTGCGCCGCTTGGCGACGCCGTCCAGCGCTTCCACCGAATCCAGCCAGTCCCCGTCGCTCTCGCGCTCCTGCAGGTTGAAGCGCGTCGGGGTTGAGTTGCGAGTTGCCCCGCGCCCATGGATCGACTCGACTGGCATAAGATTCAGTCTATCGCTTAAGAAGAACAGATCAAGAACATTGTTGCCGCAAAAGCACGGCGGATTCTGGAGCCGTTCACCTATCGCTGCTAGAAAGGCCGCGACATGAAGCATTTGCCCCGCCTTTCCGCCGCGCTGGTTGCGCTCGCCGCTTCGACGGCAGCCCAACCGCAGAACTATGTGCCCTACGCCCCGCCGTTCCCGGTCCCGCATATCGGGACCCGGGTGCAGGTGCAGGTCGCGCCGACGCCGGCGGTGGTGCGCCGCCAGGAGGCGCAGCCGATCGAGCCGATCGACCTTCCGGCGAGCATCGATCAGGGCATCGACCTCATGTACATCGACCCGGACATCGCGCCGGACGTCAAGCGGCGCGGCGGCCTTGCCGACAGCGGCAACTTCGACGACTGGACCGGCGCACCGATCGACCTCTTCACCGCGGTCAACCCAGGGTATACGGAGCTTCGCCGCGGGCTCATGAAATACAATCAGCGCTGGGGCGACCTGCCGCAGGTCGAGGTTCCGACGGGCACCGTCGTGCTCAAGGCAGGCGCCAAAGACGAGCGCATCCCACTGCTTCGCAAGCGTCTTGGATTGCCGGACGGCACCGCTTTCGACGCAGCGCTTGCGAAGGCGGTTGCGGATTTCCAGCAGGCGCACGGGCTTAAGGCCGACGGAGTTGCCGGGAACGCCACGCTGCGCTCGCTCAACCTCGGCGCCGAGCATTACCAGCGCGTGATCATCCTTAACATGGAGCGCGCGCTAAGGCTCCCGACGTCGGAGGACCGCGGCCGCTACATCCTGATCGATGCCGGCGCCGCGAAGCTCCACATGTACGAGAACGGCAAGCGGGTCGACAGCATGCGGGTAATCGTCGGCACTGCCCAGACGCAGACGCCGATGATGGCGGCGCAGCTTCGCTACGTCAGCCTCAACCCCTACTGGAACGTGCCGCCCGAGCTGGTCATCAGCCTGGTCGCCAAGAACGTGCTCGATCAGGGCATGACCTATCTCACCGACCGCGATTATCAGGTGCTTTCCGACTGGACCGACGATGCGGTGCAGGTCGACCCGGCGACCGTCGACTGGGCCGCGGTCGCCGCCGGCAAGAAAGAGATCCGGCTTCGCCGCGGTCCCGGCCCGTGGAACAGCATGGGACAGGTAAAGTTCATGCTTCCCAATGACTTGGGTATCTATCTTCATGACGTTCCTGAAACCAGCAAGGCCGCTTTCGCGACCGACGATCGCTGGATCAGCAACGGCTGCGTTCGTCTCGAAGACGCCAAGCGGCTGCAGCGCTGGCTGTTCGAGGGCAACAATCCGAGCGCCAGCGGCACCCCCGACGAGCGCGTCGACCTCGCCGACCCGGTACCGGTCTACATGACCTACCTAACCGCCGAGCCCAGCGCCGACGGCGTCGCCTTCCGAGCAGACCCCTACAACCGCGACGCGCCCCTGCTCGCCCGGGTCAAGCTCCCCGACGAACTCCAGACGGCGTCGGTGGAATAACCAGTTCCTCCCTGCGGCGAAGCCGTGGGGAGGGGGACCAGCGAAGCTGGTGGAGGGGTATTTACTCGCGAGCAGCCACTGCAATCGCAGTAACCACTGCCTCCAAATCCCCGATCACATCAACCGCGCCAAACCGTAGCACTTTCAGCCCCTGCTCCCGCAACCACCGGTCGCGCGCTTCATCCTGTTCAGGCCGCCGCCCCATCCGGTGACTTTCTCCATCGACCTCGACGACCAGCCTTGCCGACGCACAGTAAAAGTCGACGACGTAGCGCCGGAGCGGATGTTGACGCCTGAACTTCAGACCCGCGGGCCGCTTTCGAAGCTCCCCCCACAACAGGCCTTCAGGCAAACTCGGAGCCCGACGCAGCGCCCGCGCCCGCAGGAGGACCGCGTTTCTATCGAGAACTTTCGGGGTGTCAGCCACCTACCCCTCCACCAGCTCCGCTAGTCCCCCTCCCCATCTCCCGATAGGGAGGAACTCGCTCTAACAACTGCAGCTCTTCTTCACCGGCTTGGGCGCGGTCGTTGCATATTCCCTTGGTGTCAGTGTCCGTGACCGGTCGCGATCGGCGCCGTTGAACTTGTCGATCGTCGTCACCGCCCATTCCTCGAACGACAGCCGCCCGTCGCCATTCTTGTCGAGCTTGGCGTAGCTCTTGCGGCGCGGCGAAAGCAGCTCCTCCGCCTGAATCAAGCCGTCGTCATTTTTGTCGGCGCGGCCAAACCGCTTTTCCTCGCGGCTTTTCGCGGTCGCCTCGGGCGCCTTCGCCGGCGCCTTGGCGATCGGCGCTCGCGCCTCGATCCGCGGCGGCGGCGGCGGCGCGGCGGGCAGCTGCGCGCCTTGCTCCGCCCGTCCCTGCCACAGCAGGAAGGCGCCGGTGATCATCAAAAAACATGCCGCAGCCCCGGCAAGGAATCGTGCCACGGGAACCCCCTTGTTTCACGAGATTCGGCAGGGACATGCTCCCCGCCTGAGCCAGAGCTGTCAACCGTCAGAGACGGCCCGTCAGGCGATGGCCAAACAATGTCCACGCGCGCCAAGGCGTAGCTTCAGGCTCGAACGGCGGGCCGCCGCTGCGCATGTCCCGACGGGCCAGTGCCTCGAACATCGTCAGCGGCCGCTCCCTGCGTGGCACTCGATCCTGCGATTTGCCGCGCTTCAGCGGCACGAGATCGATAATAGCTCGGCGGCCCAGATCGGCGGCGGAAAAGCACTGCGCCGAGTTTTGAAGACGATCATTCATGGTGATGCCCAGCAGGCGCACAGCCAGCTCAAACAGCCGCGTTCCGCGCAGAGCGACTCCGCGCATGAAGGCGGCCTGCTGGTCTTCCATCAGAAGAAGCGCCCAAGACTCTTCCAATGACGAAAGCGCCGCTCCGCTAAGCCCTCTTGGAAGCAGCTCCCGGGCTGCCGCCTGCAGCCGCGGCTCAGCCGGCGGCGGTTGCTGGTCGAGCTCCTCGAGCCGCTCGCGCCACCAGGCAAGCTTGATCGCGGCGAGCGCCGGCTGCGTCGCTCGGGCGAGCACGTCCGCCATCGCCTCGTCGATGTCGAGCAGAGCGTCGAACGCGGGCCGCAGCTCGGCCGGCCAATGCAGCCGAACGAGATCGCGGTCGCGCGGGTCAGCGGTAACAGACGGCCTTTGCGGCGGCGACGACATCGTCGACCTTGATCAGCGCCAGCTTCTCGAGATTAGCGGCATAAGGCAGCGGAACGTCGACATCGGTCACCCGCATCACCGGCGCGTCGAGGTCGTCGAAGCCTTCGGTCATGCAGATGGCGATGATCTCCGCCGAGATCGAGCAGGTCGGCCAACCTTCCTCGACCACCACCATGCGGTTGGTCTTGGCGAGGCTGTCGAGCACCGCCTGCTTGTCGAGCGGGCGCAGCGTGCGCAGGTCGATCACCTCCGCCTCGATGCCTTCGCCGGCGAGCGTCTCCGCCGCCTGCAGCGCAACCCCGACTCCGATCGAGTAGCTGACCAGGGTCACGTCCTTGCCCTCTCGAGCGACCCGCGCCTTGCCGATCGGAAGCAGGAAATCGTCGAGCTCGGGGACGTCGAAGCTCTGCCCGTACATCAGCTCGTTCTCGAGGAACACGACCGGGTCCTCGGTGCGGATGGCGGCCTTCAGCAGCCCCTTGGCATCGGCCGCGGTGAAGGGCGCGATCACCACCAGGCCGGGCACGCTCGCATACCAGGGCGCATAATTCTGGCTGTGCTGGGCGCCGACGCGCGATGCCGCGCCGTTGGGTCCGCGGAACACGATCGGGCAGCGCATCTGCCCGCCCGACATGTAATTGGTCTTGGCCGCCGAATTGACGATATGGTCGATCGCCTGCATCGCGAAGTTGAAGGTCATGAACTCGACGATCGGCCTTA